>QWQF01000017.1 GCA_003669125.1 Planctomycetota bacterium | reverse complement strand
CTGCTCGTCGTGGAGAGCCGTGGCAAGTGAGTCCCAGCTTCAGCGAAGCCGCTCGCTACATGCGGAAGATGCAGGCGATCGACGATTCCTCGCGCCAGTCACGACTCGTCAATCTCTCGGACGAGCCCAGCTAGACCACGCGGGGACTCTCGCAACACGGTCTGACGACTTTCCTTCCAAATCAAACGCTGTGGAGTTCAAGATGCCCCGCATCCTGGTGGCCGAATGCAAGCAAGAAGTCTCGTCGTTCAACCCGGTGCCGAGTCGCTACGAGGATTTTCGAGTCGTGCGCGGCACCGCGTTGCTCGATCATCACCGTGGCGGCGGCGAAGAGGTCAGCGGAGCGTTGAACATTTTCGACGCGGATCGCAGCGTTCAACTTTTGCCCACGTTCGGCGCGAGCGCCAACACGTCCGGCGGAGTTCTGGCGGCGGACAGTTTTGAGCGACTCAGCCGTGACTTCCTCGCCAGTCTGGCCGACGTTGGTCCGGTGGACGCCGCCTATTTCTCGATGCACGGAGCGATGCAGGCCGAGAACGAAGACGACCCGGAAGGATTTCTGTTGCAGGAAGCGCGACGCTTGCTCGGTGAAAAGATTCCGTTCGTCGTGTCGCTCGATCTGCATGGCATCCTGACCGATCGGATGCTGCAACACAGTGATGCGGTCGTCGCGTACCACACGTATCCGCACGTCGATTTCTTTCAGACTGGTGCGAGAGCGGCCGCGCTGCTGATGAAGGTTTTGACTCGCGGCGTTCGTCCCGTGACGGCGCGCGTGAAGATTCCGGCGCTCGTGCGTGGTGATGAACTCATCACGGAGACCGGCGCGATTCGCGAGTGCATCCAGTTGGCTCAACAGATTGAAGCCAGTGATGCGGGACTCTCCGCCGGCGTCATGTGGGGCAATCCCTTTACCGACGTTCCCGAACTTCGGACGAACAGCTTCGTCGTCATGGACGGTGATGAAACCGCGGCTCGTGCGCAGGCGATCGAGTTGGCCAACCGTTTCTGGAGACATCACGAAAAGATGCAAGTGCCGCTGGCCAGCCTTGCCGATAGCGTTCGGCTGGCTGGAGAAGTTCGATCGGGGACTGTCGTATTGATGGATGCGGCCGACGCCACCAGCTCGGGCGCATCGGGCGACAGCAATGCAATCCTGCGCGAACTGCTTCGACGGCAGTATCGCGGGCGAGTCCTGGCACCGATCGTCGATCCGGCGGCCGTTCGCCAGGCGTTTGCCGCAGGAGTCGGCGCAACCATTCGCACGACGGTTGGTGGAGCGTTCGATCCCGCGCGGTTCCAACCGCTGGCCATTGAGGCCCAGGTGCGACTGCTTTCCGACGGCAAGTTTCGCAGCGAATCGTTCGGCTGGCCGTGGGACTCAGGACCGACCGCCGTGCTGCAATCCGACAATGTCACGCTGGTGGTCGGAACCCGGCCGGTCAGCCTCTTTGATCGCTCGTGGTTCTATGCCCACGGACAAGACCCCCGACAGTTCGACGTGGTGGTCGTGAAGTCGCCGCACTGCGAACCGCACATGTTCGCGAGCTGGTGCGCCAAGCGGATCAACGTGGACGCGCCGGGATCGACCAGCGCCAACCTGCGGAGCCTGGGGCACAGACGATGTGCTCGGCCGATCTTCCCGCTGGACGATGCGGTCGATTTCCACCCGGTCGTGCAAGTCTTTCGGAGAAAATGAAGCCGTCCGCGATATGCGCCAGCCACACAAGCACTAAGCCACCATCGGGTCACGATGGCGGCTTAGTGTGAAGCGGAGAGGGAGGGATTTGAACCCTCGGTACCCTTGCGGGTACACTGGTTTTCGAGACCAGCACAATCGGCCACTCTGTCACCTCTCCGACGCAAATTCCTGAGACGTTGGTGGCGGCCCCGGAAGGGGCGGATGATAGCGGGCGTTTTATCGAAACGCCAAGCGAAAGAATTGGCGCAGCGTGGTGCGTCGTTTGGTGGATTTCGACGAGCCCTCGCCCGCAAATTGATTGGTGAGCGGCGGGACTTCCTCGCAAAATTCAGCGCCAGCGTGGGCCGTCGATCTGATCGACTTTCAGCACATGTTGCGGTCGAGTGTAAAGCGTCGGGCTAGACTTGAAACGGTCACGGTTTTCTGGCGACGCGAACAGGAATAGCTCGCCATCGAAGTACGCTCCGAACTGCGTACTGCCGGGGATGGCACGATCCGAGGTCCACAGGACGACCGGGTCGCAACCGAGCAATCGCGGCGCGTACTTGCCTGGGTCCGCTCGAAAATCTCGGTATTCTTCCTCATCGCAAAGCAAGTAGACGACACCTTGGTAGACAAGAGCGAGTTCCGTTTTTCCCTTGCGCCATTGGCGATGCTTCGCCAAAGAAACCGGGCTAAAACGATCCAAACCAATCAGCAGTTTCTCGGCCGGTGCTGGTGACTCCTCGCGTCCAGGCTCGCCCACATTCGGAGTTCCGGGAGTCAGCTTGGTTGAGAGCCGTTCCTCCTGTGAACGATCCGGGGAGACAGAATCCGGCTTCTGAAGTTCTGGTTGCGTGGTTGACTGCTGCGCAATCTGTGAGCCGGAGACTTCACTTCGAGCAGGCAACTGCTCCAGGACGTGCCGCATCTGAGCCAGATACGTTTTGCGGTCGCGGCCACCTTCGATTTTCGGAAAAACGACTCCGTCCGGAGCAATCACGACGTCAGCGGGCAGACCTTTGATTTCGAACTGCTGAATCAATTCGGGATGTTGATCGCTGTCGATCATCACGGCGACGAAGTTGCGCGACAGCAGATCACGCACGTCGGAGTGATGCAGAACATCCTTCTCCATCTGGCGACATGGCGGACACCACGATGCGCTGAAGTGAATCAGCAGCGGCCGCCCTGATTGTTTGGCATCTTTGGCGGCGCCTGTGAAGTCGTGCTTCCAGACATCCGACTTGATCGCGCCGGTCGCCGTCAGGCTCACTAACATCAACAATCCGGCAGCGATGGCCGAGCCACAAAACAGTCGATTGCGCAGCATCTTCTTACCCCACCCAGAAACCGTTCGACGAGCGTCGCTCGGCATCCCTCGCCGTTCTTCCTAAACAGCTTGCCCTACGCGGGTGCCTAGCTTCTGGTTCTATCGACCTTGAGCGGCGAGAAAATCAGATTGACTCTGCCGGTTCTGCCGAAGCGGCACCCACTGCTCGGCGGGCAAGGCCGCTTGGTGAAAGTGGGCAAAGTTGACAGCATCGGTTTGAGCAACTCGGCCCGAGTCGCTCAGCATCCTCCGCTCAGACATCACCAATGGAGCGGTCCGACGGCCTCCCAATCTTTGGGGGCGGATGTCTGGCGGACGAGCATTTCCAAGCGGTCGAGGTCTCCGGATTCCAGAGGCTTCGGACGAGTGATCCCAGCCAGATCCAAAAAGTTCAAAAGCAACCGATGCCCGCCGGTGGTCAGCACCGACTCCGGATGAAACTGCACGCCGAACGTTGGCCAATCGGTGTGCTCAAAGGCCATCAAAACGCCATCTCGTGTTCGAGCAGTCGGCCGCAGGCAGTCCGGCAGCGTGGCCTCGGGAACGATCAACGAGTGATACCGAGTGGCCGTCAGCGGATTCGGCAAGCCGGTAAAAATTCGTCTGGCTTCATGTTCGACTTGGGACGTTCGGCCGTGAATTGGCTCAGTCCCCCGCACGACTTCACCCCCCAGAGCGGCCGCAATCGTTTGATGTCCCAAGCACACGCCCAACAACGGAATGCTCGGCCCCAATTGCCGTACGACGTCCAAACAGATTCCCGCTTCGTTCGGGGTACATGGCCCTGGCGAGAGAACGATCGCCGCCGGTCGCATCGCGGCCACTTCGGTGACAGTGACTCGATCGTTTCGCACGACGGAGACTTCTTGACCCAACTCGCGAAAGTAGCGAGCGAGGTTGAAGACGAAACTGTCGTAGTTGTCGATCAGCAGGATCATGGGGCAGAGGTTCGGGGTTCGGGGTTGGGGGTGAGGGCTTGCAACATGCCGGCGGCCTTGTGGAGCGTCTCTTCGTATTCGGCGGCCGGATCAGATTGCGCGACGATCCCACCTCCGACACAGCATTGAATCCAGCCTCGGCGAACGGTAAAGGTCCGAATCAGGATACTGCTGTCGGTCGAGCCGTCGAAGCCGACGTAGAACAAGCTGCCGCAGTACGGTCCGCGCACGGTCGGTTCCAGTTCGGCGATGATCTCCATCGCACGAACTTTTGGAGCACCGGTGATCGAACCGCCGGGAAACAACGCGGCCAGCAAATCCCACGCATTGAGTTGCTGGCCGGCGGAGTCTCGGCCCAGTGTGCCGCGAACAACCGAGACCAAATGCTGCACGGTCTCGTAGGTCTCGACCGCGCACAAACTCGGCACGCGGATCGAACCGGGTGAGCAGACTTTCGACAGATCGTTGCGGAGCAAGTCCACGATCATCACGTTTTCGGCTTGATCCTTTTCGCTCTCACGCAGTTCATCTTCGGTGAAAAGGTCCGCTTCGGGGCGATGCCGTCGCCGCCGAGTCCCTTTGATTGGTCGCGTCTCGACTTCGCCACCGAGCACATTCACGAATCGCTCCGGCGATGCGCTCGCAATCGTCCAATCGTCGTGAGCAAAGTAGCCCGCGAACGGCGCGGGATTGAACTGTCGCAGTCGCAAATAGAGCGTGAGTGCCTCTTCGCTCGAGGGGAACAGCAGTCGTTGCGACAGGTTCACCTGAAAAATGTCGCCGGCGCGGATGTACTCAATGACTCGTTCGACCGCACGGAGGTATTCGTCTCGCGAGAAGTTGCTGCCGCCCGAGTCGAAGGGGGTGCGTGTGAACGGGTTCACGGTGGGCAACGTGGCGGACGGGTCGCACGTCCGAGCGACACGAGACGCGTCGCCCACGTTCAGCCGAGCAAGCACCGCCTGCATCCGCTCGGCTGCACGGCGTTCGCGTTCAGTTCCTTCGGCCGGAAAGCCGTGTGAGAGGATCCACGCGGTGCCTTGTTCGTGATCCCACGCGATCACCCAGTCGTACAATCCGACGGCCAGCCACGGCAGCTCAAACTCGTTGATGGCTGGCCGAGGCAGTTGTTCCCACGCACCACCCAATTCGTACGACAAAAACCCGGCAGCACCGCCTTGGAACGGAGGCAACTCTGGCACGGTCGCGGCCGCGAAGCGTTGTGACCATTCGCGCAACTGAGCGAACGGATCGACGCCGAACGGCACCGATGACAATTCCTGGAACTCGAACGGATCAGCGGCGAGAAACGAATAGCGTCCCAACTCTGGCCGCCGCGATGCACTGTCGAAGAGCACGACGTTCGGCCAATCCGCGAACCGGCGCAATGTCTCGGCGACATCGGGCGGAGGGTTGAGCGGCTGAATCAACGGGAAGGACATCGACTTCTGCTTTCGCGAGGGGGGCGCTCACATCCTCGCGTCTTCAACGCCCGCTTCGCAACGGAACGTCGCGAAGTTCAAATTCGAGCGGCACGTCGAGAATCAGCGTCGGCGCGACGTATCGAAACCGGTACTCGTTGGCCGGGAGCGGAAGTTTCTCGAAGCGGTACGTCACTGCAATGCTGCCGTCTGGCTGGACGTCGCTGTCGATGTGCGTCGGCTTGAGCAAGCTCACGTCATTCATCGCAGGGCCACCAGCCGTTTTTTCGGTCGGCATCATGCCGGCTCGGACCAGTCCCGCGACGTTGAACAACATCCACGAGCGATGCGACTCGAACGCCGGCCCGCCGGTGTCGTAAGTCACGAGCGCGGTCAGATCCAAGCCGTTGCTCTTCGCGCCGGCGACCGATTCCCAACGCAGCACCTTGACGGTCACTCCGCCGCGCCGTCGCGAAACACCCTGAGCTTCCTTTCCCGCCGGGAATTCCAAGGGTTCTTCGCCGGCGGCGGTTTCGACATGCAACTTGCCAGACACCGACAACGATGACCAATCTCCTTCGGGTCGCCGATAGTCGAGCGGCACAGACATCTGTCGGTGTCCCTGCCCGAAGGTCAGTTCCAGCTTGGCATCGGGTGAGTACGGTTGCCAACCCGCCGTGGCGGGCTCGTCCTTTTTGGTCTTTCGCGCACCACTCAGCACGACTTCCGCCACCGAGCACTTCAAGAACAACGGCCGCAGTCGAGGTTCGGACATCACGTCCAATTCCAATCGCAGCAGCGGTCCGGAATCCTGGCCGACGACAGTTCGTTCACGGATCGACTTCAAGGCAACGCGAAAGGCTTTCGACTGAGTTGCCGCCAAGGCTGCTCGCGGAGAGTCCTTCTTGCTCGTGGCAATCATCGGAAACAGCCGCAGCCGCGCTGGTGAGCCGGTGAACGACCAACTCAAATCGTGTTGTCTCGAGGTCGCTTCGATCACGTTCCAGAACGTTGGTCGTGCGGGCCACTCGACCGGCTTCGACAACAACTCCTGCGACAGTTCGTCAGTCACGACCACATTGCCAGTCTCCTTCGTCAGCCGTTGCAACGTCTCGCCGATCGACGACGAACCCCCAACGGCCAGCCGAACCGCATCCACCGACTCTTCCGCTTTTTGTCGTTCCAGGATGGCACGGATTTTCTTGACCGCCTCGATCGTGGCACGGGTGCCAAACGATTCCGGTTCGGGCAACCATTTCAATGCCGACGGCCCCAGCTTCAGAAGTTCTTCCTTGGCCTTCTCCCGATCAGCCTTGCGATCCGCATCCAACCGCGCGACCCAACGCCGCACGTCCGACTCGTCAACCACCCCGTCTGCCAGCAGTCTCATCGGCACAGAACCGAGAGCCACCGCGATGACCAGCACACGCAACAATCTCGTCGGCAACGCACTCAGCGAATTCGCACCGCCAACGCCGGTTGTCTTCGCCATGTGATGTCCCCTGCAACGCGTGCTGGTCTGTCCGAAAACCTTCCGACGATCATTCGTCCGACTCCCGCAGCTTGGCGAGCACGTTGTAATCTTCCAGCGTGGTCGTGTCCTGAGTTTTCTCGCGGCCGGCGGCGATGTCTCGCAGCAGGCGGCGCATGATTTTTCCGCTGCGTGTCTTCGGCAGAGCGGCGGCGAAGCGGATTTGATCTGGTGTTGCCAACGCTCCGATTTGCTTGCGGACGTGAGCGATCAGTTCCTTCTTCAAGGCATCGTCGCCGTCTAAGCCTTTGAGCGAGACGAAGCAGCAGATGCCTTCCCCCTTGAGGTCGTGCGGGAAGCCCACGACGGCCGCTTCGGCGACTCGCGGATGCGAGACGAGCGCGCTCTCGACTTCCATCGTGCTCAGACGATGACCGGCGACGTTGAGCACGTCATCGACGCGGCCCATCACCCAGTAGTAACCGTCTTCATCGCGGCGAGCACCGTCACCTGCGAAGTACGTCCCCGGAATCTCGCTGAAGTACGTCTTCACGAAGCGGTCGTGATCGCCGTACAGAGTTCGCAGCATGCTCGGCCAGGGTTGCTTCATCACGAGCAAGCCGCCGTTCGTACCGGGAACCGTCTTGCCGTCCTTTGTGACGATGTCCGGTACGACGCCGGGCAGCGGCCGAGTGCAACTGCCGGGCTTCGTCGTGGTGATACCGGGCAGCGGACTGATCATGATGCCGCCGGTTTCCGTCTGCCACCACGTATCGACAATCGGGCAACGCTCCTGGCCGATGACCTTGTGGTACCACATCCAGGCTTCGGGATTGATCGGCTCGCCGACGGTGCCGAGCAAGCGGAGGCTCGACAAGTCGTGGCGGTTCGGCCAATCGTCGCCCCACTTCACAAACGCGCGGATCGCGGTCGGAGCGGTGTAGAAGATCGACACGCGGTATT
>QWQF01000088.1 GCA_003669125.1 Planctomycetota bacterium | reverse complement strand
GACACGGGTAAAACATCCGACGGCTCGATAACTTTCGACACGGTAGTGTGCTCCTGGAAGAGAAATGGGATGTCGTGCAACTCCAATTTCTCCCCAAGCACACCGCCTTCTTCAACTCACCTCGTCCACAACATTTGACAATAACTCGCAACGGCTCACGGCATGACGCAGCAATTTCATCAGGCGAATGGTCAGAGCAAGCGTCATGTGGCGGTCGTTTCGAATGAGAAGCAGAAGTTCGAAATGTCAGTAATCAAACCACATGCCGGCTCCGCAGAGCGTTTCGTTGCGGCCGACGAACTGCCATTGCAGAGCGGGACCGGTGTAGTACTGAAGACCCACGCGGAAGAGATGGTTTGATTCCTCACCGCGCCATTGCCAGCCGGCGACGGTGTTGATGCTGGTGATCCAATTGAAATCCTCGCGCGTGTGGCCGTTGATCCCGAAGTACGGCGCACCTTTCAGGCCATAAGCCTGCAGCGGCGTGTATTGATAGCCGTACTGCAACTCCAGAGGTTCCGCACCGTCCTCGTGGCCGGCCGCGTAGGCAACTTCGCCGTAGATCTGCATGTCGTCGGTGAGGTCGTGCGTCACACCGGCAATCGCCGAGTCGCGGACATAGTTGAGTCGCGTAAAACCAGGGTTTGCCAGCAAGTACTCGTCGCCGATGTGCGAGCTCATGTGGTAGTACCCAACCTTGTAGGCATTGCGGCCGCGTCGCCAAGTGGAGAGCAATCCAAAGCGATAGTCGGCCGCTTCCAGGTCCGACTGCTGTTGCGGATCGACGCGAGTCTGCGCGCCCCCTTCCAAGTCGATCTGCCAAGCTCGGGGATAAGCCTCGTCGAAATTGGTGTATCCGAAGATGCCGACTCGGCCGCCCAACTGGGATTCCCAAACGAGTCCTCGGCCAGTTTCATTCAGCCAGACGGAGTTGAAACGTGGCTCTTTCTCGCCGGCGAGGTAGGAGTGATACAGCAATCCTTTCGGCAAAACTTGATACTCGAAGTACTCGTCCGATTGGTCCAGAGCCGTGTCGTCAAATCGCGGAGCATCGTCTGAAAACCGACCGAAGTCCTCGTGCTCGATGGGCAGGAGTTCCGTTCGGTCGTCGATCAGTCTGAGCGGCGGGTACGCGGCGAAATCGTCGAAGCGAGTCTCGACGGTCACCTCTCGCGCCAGCACAACGGCGAACGTCGAATGGCCTGTCGCCAAGAAAAGAATTGCCCAGAGCAGTCCGTGCCGTCTCAAGATTGCGTCCTCCTGACGCGCGAGCCAACGCCGTTACGAATCGGCGGGCCGCGAGGATTTTTCCTCATCGCTATCGACGGGCTTTGCTGGAAATGGCCACGAAAGCGGTTGTGCGGAGCGACTCGCTGCCGAAAGGCTGGGCAAAATACCGATGATGCCGCATGTGCCGACGGTGCCTTTCGCGGAGACCCGGCAAACCCTTCCGGTTTTGCTCGATCGACGTGGGCGGCTGGACGATTCTCAAACCGGGATCACGGAGTGCGCTGATTCGTGAAGGGACTCGCCTGTGAAATTCAACTGGCTCAAACGACTGAATTCGCATCGCCAGCGGCTGTGTCCGCTGCGACGCGCGCTGCCTGCGCTAAGCCTGGCGAGCGTGTTGATCGGCTCTTCGCTGTGGGGGCAAGACGAACTGCCGCGCTGGCACGATCCGTTCGACCAACCGGCAACTTCCGCCGCCAAGCCGCAGTCTCCCGTGCGATTCGTTTGGCACGATGACGAATTCGACGATCCGGCCGAGCCGAATTCAATCCGGCCAACGGCGTATCAGAACCAGTATCCGCTCAGCAAAGACTCGGAAGACCTACTGCCAAGCGAAGACCACTGGCGCCGCCTCAAAGAAGACTCGGCAGAGGCGATGCCGGAGGAACCGGACTTCGGAAACGACGAACTCTTTGCCGGTGACGAGGCTCCGTGGATCGAATGGAAGAAGACGGTTGGCACAGCAACTTGGATCGCCCCGAACTCTGGCGGCCTCGGCGTGACGAGCCTGGACGTGCGCGGTTCCATTGAGTTCCCCAGCTTTCAAGCGTTGTGGTTTGTGCCGAGATTTGCCTCGCACGCACTGAACGGCCCGACCGTCACGGATCTGCCGGGGCAGTTGTACGACGTCTCATTCGAGACCATCGTGATGTTGCCCATCGGAGAACAATGGTTCGTACAAGCGGCCGTCGCGCCAAGCTTCTACACCGATGGTGACAACACCGGTGCTGACGCGATTCGGACTCCGGGACGGGCGTTGGCCTTCTGGAAGTACTCGGACACGCTCACATTCACCGGCGGCGTGTTGTACCTCGATCGCGACGACGTGAAGGCGATTCCGATCGCCGGCGTGCTTTGGAATCCCAACGCGAATTGGAAAATTGAACTGGCCGCTCCGCGTCCTCGCGTCGCCTGGCGTTTCTCGCACGACGACAATTCGGATCGCTGGGGCTACTTCGTCGGCGAGTTTGGCGGCGGCACTTGGGCGATTCGCCGAGCTTCAGGGCTCAACGATGTCGCAACTTTGAGCGACTATCGCCTGATGGCCGGCTACGAGCGAAAATGGACCAGCGGTCGGAGTTGGCTGGTCGAGGCTGGATACGTCTTCAGCCGGACCTTGGAATACACCTCGACGCTGGGCGATACGGACTTGCCAAGCACGGCGCTCGTTCGATTGGGAATCACCTTCTGACCTGACGCCGGCACTATCGCCGCACGAAGAAGACTTCCACATCATCAACGATCCATTCGGTCGACCAGGTATGGCCGTTGTCGGCGCTCATCACGTTGAAGAAGAGCGTGTTCAATTGCTGGTTCGGCTCGCCGTACGGCATCGTCGTGGAGAGATGGTCCGAGGGCTTGAGCGGCCCGGTCCCTTTGGTCGCGTAGTAATGGACACGGCCATCGGGCGAGAGGGTCATGCCCAACGTCCACCAACCCGTTTCCTTGATGATCGGGCCGGCGACGAAATCCTGACCGTATTGATCACCGCGGATGACGAATGCGGCGGTGTCTTCTTTGTTCTGGCCGTCGCTCTTGCTGTTGAGTTGCAGGAACATGCCAGGCCAAGCTTGTTCGAGTTGCTTCGTCTTCCCAATCTTCTTGAAGAGTTTGCGATCGGTCACTGGCTTCATCACACGCGTCAGCGTTTCGATACGGAAGCCGAACGACGAGCCGGTGCGTTTCTCCCACTGATCGAACGGCGGCAAGAAAACGCGAGCAACCACGTTCGGCGTCCACATGGCGGGAATCGTGCCGCCGAACCGGCCATTGCCGTTCATGATGAAATCGTCTTGCTGCATCTTGTTGCTTGGTGCTCCGGGGATGCCGGTCTGCACCGATCGCAGTTTGAGCGCCCCCTTGCTGTTCGGCAGGCCCCCTTCCGGAGTCGCCACACGCTCCACGACGTCTGGATGACCGCGAAGCAGACTCTCGAACCAGCGATTGTTGTTCGCGGCTCCCGAGGGATACCGGACTTGCTTGTCGATGTTGTTGCTGCTCTTGGGGAGATTGGGAACATACGACCAATTCGCATCCTCGAAGTCGTCGCCGATCTCGGTCATTTTTTCGCCGGTTCCGGGAACGACTTGAGCTTTCGCCAGCGAAGCTCCACAGACCACCAAGGTGGCGACCGTGAACAGCCCCGCGACTTTGCGGATCAGGCAAAACTTGAGAGCGTCCAACATGCTCCATACCCCTCAGCAGCTTGCGAGAAATTGACGCGGCCAGCAGGACGTGCCGACACGGACCGATCAGACCATCCGGAATATCGGTTTTGATCGTCGCAAGCGACAAAGGAATCTCGTTCCGGCGGAGCAACCGGAAAGGTCACGCGCGCTGACAGAATCGGCAGAGCAAGCCTCACAAAATCTGATTGCCTCACAAGTGCCGCGATGAATGTCCTTTGCGTTCTTCTTCCCAATCTCTTTTCCTCTCGCGAAACTTGCTCGCGCGCGCGGTCACGACCACAATCCTCCCGCCGTTGACGAGCGACCGTCTCGTCAACTTGCGTTCTCAATGACATTCCAACCAAGGGGCTGGATCACAATTTTTCCGGGAAATTACCCGCAGTCAGCCGCACGGCGGCTTCAGGAGTCCAAAGGTGTCGAACACTGTCAAATCCCCAATCAAGCGCGTCGCCATGCTGTTTTCCGGCGGCCCCGCCCCTGCCGCCAACGCCGTGATTTCGACCGCTGCCGCGTCATTCAACCACAACGGCATCGAAGTCTTCGGCATGAAGAACGGCTACTCAAATCTCGTGAAGTTCGGCCCCGACCGAGCCCTGCAGGAAGGGCGAGATTACATCTGCCTGGATTCAACGCGGCTGCGTCGCACGCGCAACACCGGGGGCATCATGATCGGTACTGCTCGCGAGAATCCCGGCAAGGGGGTCGATTCACACGATGACCTCCGCGATGCCAAGAAGTGCGCGAAGCTGCGCACGGTCTTCGACGCCTTGTGCTCAATGGAGATTGATGCCCTGATCTCGATTGGCGGCGACGACACGCTGCGCACCGCCAACAAGATGCAGCTCTTCCAGAGGTCGCTCCCCGCAGGCAGTCGCCAAATTCCCGTCGTGCATGTTCCCAAAACGATCGACAACGATTACTTCGGCATCGACTTCACGTTCGGCTTCTTCACCGCCGTCGAGACGATGGCGGGCGAGATTCGCAACCTGCTGGCGGATGCCGAAGCGGGCCGAGCCTATTTCATCGTCGAGTCGATGGGCCGAGGAGCCGGCTGGCTCGCCTACGGAGCCGCGATCGCCGGAGAAGCCAGTCGCGTCCTCAGCATCGAAGACCTCGACGAGTCGATGCTCACGACCGAGGAAGTTGAGAACAAACACACCGGCCAAAAACAGACACACAAGATTCTGAAAATCGATGAATTCGTCGAGAGCCTCGTGAACCTCATGCGATACCGCGACGAGGTCGAGGGCAAAGAGTTCGGCGTCATCGTCCTGGCCGAAGGTTTGGCGGAGTACTACCCGCTGAATGTGGATCCCAAAATCGAGCCTCCCATCGAAGTCGAGTACGACCCATTCGGGCACATCTCCTCCTCCAGCGTCGATCTGGGCAAGCGAATCGCCAAGCGAGTCGCCCGACGATATGCCGAAGTGACCGGCTCAAAGCGAAAGGTCAACGGCGTACAACTCGGCTACGAAGTCCGTTGTGCTCGGCCACACGCCTACGACGTCATCCTCGGCAGCCAGCTCGGAGTCGGTGCCTATCGAGCTCTTGTCGAAGAAGGCAAAAGCGGCGTGATGGTCTCCGTCGAAAAACAATTCGACTTGAAGTACGTTCCGTTCGAGGAGCTGATCGACCAGACCAACTTGACCACCAAAGTCCGGCTACTCCGCCGCGAAAGTGACTTCTACAAGCTCGCCCGGTTCCTGGAAACGAACGTCGTCGAGACCGCCTGTTCCGCCCCGAACCGGCGTCAGATCTAAATGACAACTTGCGAACTACAAACCCGAAGCGTCAGCGAGTGCGAACGCTTCAAAGACGTTCAATAACAGGGCGGCAGCCGCTCGTCACATTCGCCCTCGCTGACGCTTCGGGTTAGTGTATCGATCCTTTGAATTCACCCGACCAAGGAAATTTCTCCGATGACTGCCACGGTTCTGTCTGGTGCCTCCGCTTCTCACAAGCATTCCGCGACGTCACAGGTGCCCGACGCCAGCGGCCGCTTCGGCGAGTTCGGTCGCCGCTTCGTTCCCGAAACGCTGATGCAAGCGCTGGAACAACTCACGGCCGAGTACGAGAAGGCTCAGCGCGATCCGGAGTTTCATCGTGAGCTGAATGGTTTGCTGAAAAATTTCGTCGGCCGGCCCAACCCGCTCTACTTCGCCGAGCGGCTGACGCAGCATCTCGGCGGAGCCAAGATTTATCTCAAGCGTGAGGACTTGAACTACACCGGCGCGCACAAAATCAATAACACGATGGGGCAAGTGCTGCTGACCCGGCGAATGGGCAAGCAGCGAGTCATCGCCGAGACCGGTGCCGGTCAGCACGGCGTGGCGACCGCCGTCGCGTGTGCGCGGTTCGACTTCGATTGCGTCGTGTACATGGGCGAGGAAGACATCCGGCGGCAGAAGCTGAACGTCTTCATCATGAAAATGATGGGGGCCGAAGTGCGGCCGGTGACGAGCGGCTCGCGCACGCTGGCTGATGCGATCAACGAGGCGATGCGCGATTGGATGGGTTCGGTCGAGCACACGCACTACATCATCGGCAGCGTCGTCGGCCCGCATCCGTTTCCGATGATGGTCCGCGATTTTCAATCGATCATCGGCAAGGAAGCTCGGCAGCAGTGCCTCGACCTCGAAGGCCGCCTGCCGACCGAAGTGATCGCCTGCGTCGGCGGCGGATCGAACTCGGCCGGGATGTTTTATCCGTTCGTCGAGGATGACTCGGTCGCGCTGACCGGCGTCGAAGCGGGCGGCCGTGGCCCGAAGCCCGGCGATCACGCCAGCACGCTCAGCTTCGGAAACAAGGGAGTGCTGCACGGCAGCTACAGCTACGTCCTGCAAGACGCCGACGGCCAGACGATGCCGGTGCATTCGATCTCCGCCGGCCTCGACTATCCCGGCGTCGGCCCGGAGCACAGCTATTGGAAAGACTCCGGCCGAGTGAACTACGTCAACATCCGCGACGACGAAGCCCTCACCGCGTTCCAAACGCTGGCGAAGCTCGAAGGGATCCTGCCCGCCATCGAAAGCTCGCACGCGATCGCTCAAGCGATCAAGACCGCCGGCCAACGGAGCCAAGACGACATCGTCGTGATCTGCCTCTCCGGCCGAGGCGACAAAGACGTCTACGAAGTCGCGCGGCTGCTGGGGAAAGACATTTGAGTCTGTAGGGCCGGCTCCTGCCGGCCAACGTCGATCGCAGCCTCAATCATGGTCGGCGGGAGCCGACCCTACCTGGCTGATTGAAGAGCCATGAACGCGTACCTTGAACACGAAGCCAACGCCAAAGTGCTCGCTGTGCTTTCAAAGCCGGACGTGCCAGTGGTTGCTTTTCCCTTCAGCGTCAAAGACCCGTACATGGGACAAGACTGCCATCCAGACATCGTTGAGCGAATCTGGGATCAAATCGGAAAGGTGTTTGTGACCGATGCTCGTTGCCTTGTTTATGGCAGAACGGCACTCGTTGATCCTGCGACGGGCATCATCGTCGCCGTTGGCTATGGGACTCCATACTGCGTGCGAATTCCGGTAGCGGAAGTTCCCGAAGCAATTAAGTTGGGGGCCAGTATCTCAGCCAAGTGGCCCAGCGGCGAGACGACAAACATCCAAGATAAATTCGGAGAAGGTTGGGTGTTTGGTGCGTGGCTCAATCAAGAAGCGGCGTGGTGTCAACAAGCAAGTAATGAAGTCGGTGGTTGAATGCCACACGCCGACGCGATGAATCGCTCAGACCACGGCTACTACTCCACCTCGACCACCATCCGCACCAGTTCGGCCAGCGAGTCGGCTTTCATCTTTTCCAGGACTTTGTGGCGGCGAGTTTCGACGGTGCGCAGGCTGATGAGCAGTTCGTTGGCGATCACTTTGTTGAGCTTGCCGGCGACCATGCGTTGCATGACTTCGTACTCTTCCGGCGTGAGCGTCGCCAAGCGGCGTTTGATGTCTTGCTGGAGCGTCCGCGTGACTCGTTGAGCCGCGTCCTGTTCCAGAGCCTGGTGGATCGCCTGCACGAGTTGGTCGTCGCGGCACGGCTTTTCGAGCAGCGTGACCGCTCCCGCTTCCATCGCTCGGACGGCGGCCGGGACGTCGGCATAGGCCGAAATCAAAATCGACGGCAGCGG
>QWQF01000082.1 GCA_003669125.1 Planctomycetota bacterium | reverse complement strand
TCACCGTCCCGTCAGCGGTTCGCAGTTCACAACGCGGCCGAGCCGAACTGAACGCTGCGATCGAACGACTCCGCTACGGCACGGTCTGCATCAATCAATGGCCGGGGATCGCGTTCGCGTTGCTGACTCTGCCGTGGGGCGGACATCCCAGCGGTTCGATCTTCGATCCGCAAAGCGGACTCGGCTTCGTTCACAACACCTTCGGTCTGCGAGCCGTCGAGAAGACTGTTCTCGAAGGTCCACTGATGGTCGTCCCGAAACCGATTTGGACTCCCGGCCATCGTCACGCCGAGCCGATCGCCTGGAATCTGTTCAATCTGTATCACCAACCAACCCTGCGTCACGTCGCCGAACTGTCGTACTCGGCGTTCGTGTCGCTCTTCAAATAACCTGCAGGATGGAGCCAAGTCCTTCGGAAAGAACAGCCATGACGCACCTCCGAGACAAACGAGTTCTGATCACCGGATCCGGCCACGGCCTGGGCCGCGAGTTGGCCAAGACGTTCGCGAAAGCCGGCTGCGAAATCATCGTCACTGATCGCGATGTTGATCGAGTCCACGACACCGTGGGCATGCTGACGAAGTCCAATCACCGCGCATTCGGCTACGCGATGGACGTGACGAATCCCGCCAGTGTGCAAGACGTTCACGATCACGTTCTCACCGAGCACGGCCCGATCGACATCCTGATCAACAACGCCGGCATCGTCTGCGGCGGCACGTTCGAGAACCTGCCGCTCGAACGGCACAAGGCGATCTACGACGTCAACTGCCTCGGCCCGGTCAACGTCACGCACACGTTGCTGCCCGGACTGCTCACGCGGCCAGAGTCGCACATCGTCAACATCGCCAGCGCGTCGGCGCTCATGCCGCTGCCGTTCGCCGCGACGTATGCCTCCAGCAAATGGGCGGTGCTCGGCTTCTCGGAATCGCTGCGCGAGGAATTGCGGTTGACCGGTCACGAGCACGTTCGCGTCACCTCGGTCTGCCCCGGCTACATCGCCACCGGCATGTTCACGGGAGCGAAGACGCCGTTTCTGATGCCGATGCTCACGCCGCAAATTCTTGCGGACGAAATTGTCCGCGCGGTCCAGACGGATTGCGAAATCGTGCGAACTCCGTGGCAGGTCAAACTGATGCCAGTGCTGAACGGCCTCTTGCCGCGCCGCTTGTTGCGTTGGCTGGGTGACAAGCTGGGAGTGCTCGACAGCATGTCGGCTTGGCACAACATCGCCGAACCGCCGCGCATCGCCAAAGAACCGCTGCCGCTGCCGACGACGGAATCGGTGCCAGCCGTGCTCAGCGAGTAATGCCTGTAGCCATGTTCTGGCGAACGTGGCTACGAATGAGAGTCCTCATCGGCGCGGCGGTTTGCTAGAACTCCGCCATGAACGCCGAACAACTCAAAGCCCGACAGGCTCCGCTCAAGGCCCGCTACAAAGAAGATCCTCCGTCCGCGCAGGTCACGATGCGCGCGACCGGAATGCTCGGAACGGACAACGTCACCTGCAATGTGACGACTCCGACCGGCGTCATCGAAGCTGGCCTGCACTCGCTGGCCGGCGGCGAAGAGCAGTGGGCTTGCTCCGGCGACATGCTGCTGCAATCGCTTGTCGCCTGCGCGGGAGTCACGCTGAAGGCGGTTGCCACCGCGCTCGAGATTCCGCTGCGTGGCGGAAAGATCTTTGCCGAGGGAGACATGGACTTCCGCGGCACGCTGGGGGTGAGCAAGGAAACGCCGATCGGTTTCCAACGCATCCGCCTGCGATTTGAACTCGACTCGGACGCGACTCCCGAACAAAAACAAAAGCTGCTGTCGCTGACCGAGCGATTCTGTGTCATCTACCAGACACTCAAGACCCCCGCGACGATCATGTGCGAAATCGCCTGACTCCCGCCGCCTTTTCGCCGCCGAAATGTCGCAGGTGCAAACCGCTTCCTCGGTCGCTTAGAATCCGCTCCGTCGCGGAACTTTGCTCCGCATTCCCTCTTCCGCCCTCTGAATTTCGACTTCCAAAACTGCCATGATTGACCGCCGAAATCTGTTCAACAAAATCTGGGACTTGCACACCGTGGGGACTCTGCCGTCGGGGCAGACGCAGCTTTTCATCGGGCGGCATCTGATTCACGAAGTGACCAGTCCGCAGGCGTTCGAGATGCTCCGTGACCGAAATCTCACGGTGCTGCATCCGGAACTGACGCTCGCAACGGTCGATCACATCATCCCGACGGACAATCAGGCTCGTCCGTTCTTGGATGTGCTGGCCGAAGAGATGATGTCGGCCATCGAGAAAAATTGTCGCGAGTTCGGCGTCACGCTGCTGAACCTCAACGACAAGCGGCAGGGGATCGTCCACGTCGTCGGCCCGGAGCAAGGCCTGACGCTGCCCGGACTCACGCTCGCCTGCGGCGACAGTCACACCAGCACTCACGGAGCGTTCGGCTGCATCGCCTTCGGCATCGGCACCAGCCAGGTCGCCAACGTGCTGGCGACACAGACACTCGCGATGGGTCGTCCGAAGGTGCGTCGCATCGAGGTCAACGGCACGCTCGGCCAGGGAGTCTTCGCGAAGGACGTCACGCTGCACGTCATCCGCAAACTCGGTGTGCAGGGGGGAGTCGGCTTCGCCTACGAGTACGCCGGAGAGGTCTTCGATCGCATGTCGATGGAAGAACGCATGACCGTCTGCAACATGAGCATCGAAGGTGGCGCTCGGTGCGGCTATGTGAACCCAGATCAAACGACGGTCGATTATTTGCGAGGCCGCCCGCTCGCGCCGCAAGGTGCCGAGTTCGACAAAGCCGCCACATGGTGGTTGAGTCTCGCGTCCGGACCGGATGCCGAATTCGACGATGTCGTGAAATTCAACGCGGCCGACATCGAACCGACCGTGACCTGGGGCATCACCCCCGCGCAGTCCCTCGGAGTCAGCGAAGAGATTCCGACCGTCGCCAGTTATCCGGCGACTGAGCACACGCTCATCCGTGAGGCGTTGCAGTTCATGGATCTCAAAGAGGGCCAGCCGATCAAAGGCTTGAAGATCGACGTGGCGTTCATCGGCAGTTGCACGAATTCGCGGATCAGCGACCTGCGCGAGGCGGCCGCCGTCGCGAAGGGGCGGCATGTCGCACCGAACATCCGAGCGTTGGTCGTCCCCGGTTCGCAGCTTGTTCGCGAGCAAGCTCAACGTGAGGGACTCGATCGCATCTTCACCGAGGCGGGTTTCGATTGGCGCGAAGCGGGCTGCTCGATGTGCCTCGCCATGAACCCGGACAAGCTGCAAGGGCGCGAGATTTGTGCTTCGTCGAGCAACCGCAATTTCAAAGGCCGACAGGGCAGCCCGACCGGCCGTACGTTACTGATGAGTCCCGCGATGGTCGCTGCCGCCGCCGTGAACGGCTGCGTCAGCGACGTGAGAGAACTCGCCTCGGCGAAATAACCCGAAGCGTCCGCGAGGGCGAGCATTCGCAGACGCTGGCCATCAGGAGTTCTCTGGAGCGCTCGCCCTCGCGGACGTTTCGGGTTACATATCTCTTCCCGCGATTTGAACGTTGGTTGGGATTCCGAAACATTGACGTTGCCGCGAAGGATCAGTCGCCATGAAGCTCGCGATCGGTGCGAAGGCTTGGATTGGTAGATTCGCTTTTGGGTGGAGTTTGGTTCTTGTCGGTTGCGGAGGCGATCAAGCTCCGCCGGCATCACCGTCGGTCGTCGTGCCGGTTGCTCGGCCGGAAGCACTGCCCGCGAAGAAAGAGTCGAAACCGACCGCCGAGGAGCTTGCCAAAAAGCAGGCGGAGACTGAAGCTGCGGCGGCCAAGGCTCTGCGAGATTTCGGCGCGGCGGTGCAACTGAACGAGGCCGGACGGGTCATTCACGTCAACCTGCTGAATCATCCGCGCTGCAACGACGACGCGATGGAGCCGCTCAAGTCTTTGAAGAGCGTGGTCGCGATCGACCTGCGCGGGACGAAGATCACCGATGCGGGATTGTCGGCGATCAGCGGCCTGACTTCGCTCGAAGAGCTGTACCTCGGCGGGACGACGATCACGGATGTGGGACTGGCCAAGCTGAAGTCGCTCGCCGCGCTGCGAGTTCTCAATCTGGTACAGACGAAGGTTTCGGACGCTGGGCTGGCGCAGTTGTGCGGCGATCTGAAGCAGCTCAAAGCGGTCAATTTGCTGAAGACGGAAATCACGGATGCCGGCATTCGCGGCATGAAGGGACTGTCGGATTTGGAAGTCCTCGTGCTGCCGCCGGCCGCGACCGATGCCTCGCTCGCGGTCGCCTCGGATCTAAAAAAACTGCGTGTGTTGTGGGCGGTCGAGTCGAAAGTCTCGGATGAGGGGCTGTTGAAACTGGCGCTGCTGGACGAACTGCGTGAGCTCGATCTGTCGCAGACGGCGGTCACGATCGACGGCGTGCTGAATCTGGCGCAGCGACGGAAGGACACGGCCATCGCGTTCCCAAAAGGACTGTGGGCCGGTGGCGTGCTGACACTCAGTCCGGCGGCATCCGATGGCGATATGCCGGTGCTCGGCAAGCACGCCGAATTGACGGCGCTCAGCTTGCAGCCGACACCGATCACCGATGCCGGACTGGCACCGCTGCGTGGCCTCTTGAAGTTGGAGTCGCTCTCGCTGCCGACAACCGCGACCGATGCGGCACTGGAACATCTCGGCGGGCTGAGCGAGTTACAGAACCTGACGCTGGCCGGCGCGGCAATCACCGACGCGGGGTTGGAGAAACTCGAAAAGCTGCCGAAGTTGCAATCGCTCAGCCTGATCCGCACGCGAGTTGGCGATCGAGGCATGAACTCCGTCGGCAAGCTCGGCGAGTTGAAGTCACTGTGGCTCGATCAAACCGGAGTTGGCGATGTCGGACTGCAAGCGCTGGTCGGGCTGAAGCAGTTGGAGTTGCTGAGCCTCCGCGAGTCCGCCGTCACCGACGACGGCTTGTTCTCGCTGAGTTCGCTGTCGAACCTCAAACGAGTCTCTCTGGCTTGGACGCGAGTCGGCGGCGAGACGCTCGATCCGTTCAAAGAGCTGAAGCAACTCGAACAATTGGATTTGATCGGCACGCAGGTCAGCGCCGCTCAGGCGGCGGAGCTGAAACAAGCGTTGCCCAAGTGCGAGATCGCGTACCCGACCGACCCGCTCTTGATCGCTCTGGCGGAGGCTCGCGGCGACATGCAGGCGGCCATCAACGCGGTCGGGCAGGTGAAGCTCGATGACAAGCAAAAGGTGCAAGCGATCAACATCAAACATCCGCGTTTCGAGGACGCGGGACTCGAACGACTCGCGACGCTCAAGTCGCTGCAAAAGCTGAGTATCCTGGGGACGAAAGTCACCGACGCCGGACTCAAACACCTGCGCGGGCTGCCGGACTTGCAAGAGCTTTGGCTGGACGGCACCGCAGTCAGCGATGCGGGGCTGGAGGAGCTGTTCACGCTCAAGAAGTTGAAGACGCTGTACGTTCGCGGAACGCGCGTGACAACGGCCGGAGCGTTGCGGTTGTCGGCGGCTCTGCCAAACATCGACGTGGCGTTCACACAGGGGTCGCGTGACTCGACGGGAGTAACACTGTTGGCCGGCGTGCAGGACGGCGACTTGGCCGCGCTCAGTGAAGTGCCGAAGTTGAACGTGCTGCGGGTCTACGATGCTCCCATGAGCGACGCGGATCTGGCGCACATCTCCGCACTGGCAGATTTGCAGCGGCTGACAATCAACGGCGGAAAGTTCACGGTCGATGGAGTGAAATCGCTCACGAATTTGAAGAAGCTGAACTTCCTCGACCTGAATCGCTCGCCACTCGGCGACGACGGACTGAAGAAGATCGCGGAGATGTCGCCATTGCAGGAGCTGTATCTCGCGCAGACGAATGTGAGCAACGACGGCGTGTCGTCGCTCAAGTCGCTGACGAATCTGACCGTGCTGGGGTTGTCCAACACTAAAGTGACCGGAGCGGGGATCGCGAATCTGGCGGGGCTGAAAAAGCTCACCGTGCTCAACCTGACGAATACGGTGATGACCGACAATCAGTTGGCGAAGGTCGCTCCGCAAATGAAGCAACTCAGACGGCTGGGCCTGCGCGGCACGCAGGTTACCGGACAAGGTTTGAAGGCTCTGAAAGACCTCACGCAGTTGGAGGTGCTGTGGCTGGAGGACACAGCAGTCAACGGAGCTGGGTTGGTGAATCTCAAGCCGTTGACGAATCTGACGGAGTTGGACCTCAGCGATTGCAAGCAGGTGGGCAGCGGCTTGGAGCATTTGCTCGGCTTGAAGAAGCTCAAAAAGTTGCGGCTGAACGGCGTGCATCTGCCGCAGAAGGATCTCGACCGATTGCGCGGGGCGTTGGAAGGCTGTGAGATCGTGTACTCGCCGGACCCGCTGGTGAAGGCGTTGGCCGAGCAGCAAAACGACATCGCGAAAGCGTTGCCGACCTTCGCGACGGTCGAGACCAACGACAAGGGGGAGATCGTCTCTATCGACTTCGAGCAAACCGAGATCACGAACGCCGGGCTGGAAACTCTGAAGAATGTGAAGTCGATTTGCAGCCTCGATCTGTCTCGCTGCAACATCACGGACGCGGGAGTCGAGCATCTCTCTGGACTGACGAATCTCGAATCGCTGAACCTCAACGCGACGGCGATCAGCGACAAGGCACTCGAGTCGCTGGACGGTTTGACGAACCTTCAATCGCTGTACCTCGACGACACGCCGATCGGCGATCACGGGCTGGAACAGCTCAAGAGACTGTCGAAGTTGCAACGGTTGGGGCTGAGTGGCACGAAGATCACCGACGCTGGAATGCTGTTGCTGGTGAATTGGAAAGACCTGCGCGTGCTCGATCTGACCAAGACATCAATCACCAACAGCGGACTAATCGACCTGAAGGCGCTGCCGCAGTTGAGGAGCCTCGCGCTGCGAGAAACGCATGTCGGCGATGCCGGACTGGAGCAAGTCGCGGCGTTGTCTCGCCTCGAAACGCTGTGGCTGGAAAACACTCGCGTCACGAAAGAGGGGGCGAGCAAGCTGCTCATCGCGCTGCCCAAGTGCCGGATTTACGGGCCGTGACGGCCGGCGCGTTCGGCGATGCTGAAGGTGGATTGCTCGCGGACGGTGTTCGAGACGATTAACTCAGCGAGCAATCCCAGCGACAAGCTTTGTCCGCCGAGCAATGTCGCCGCGACGGAGTACGCCAGCAACGGTCTCGGCCCGATCGGCGACACCACGATCAACGGCGTGCCGCCCCACAGCGGCGGGACGTTCATCAGCAGCCAGAGCGCGGCGAGATATCCCAGGCCCAGAAATCCGACGCCGAGAAACGTCAGGCCGATCGCGCCCAGCATGTGCTGTGGACTCTGTCCGAAGCCGGTCAAAAACTTGACGGTCAACAGGTCGAGAAAGCCGCGCAGGAATCTTCGCACACCGTATTTCGAGTGTCCGAATTGCCGCTCGCGATGATGCACGGCGATTTCCGTGACGCGAAAGCCTTTCGCGTGCGCGAGCACCGGAATGAAGCGATGTAGCTCGCCGTAGATTGTGATCTCGTGCGCGACGTCCGCTCGGAACAGCTTCAGTCCGCAGTTGTGGTCGTGCAGTTTCAGGCCCGTGAGCCGGCCGATCATCCAGTTGAAGACGCGGCTGGGAAAAACTTTGTGCCACGGATCGAGGCGCCGCACTTTCCAGCCGTTGACGACATCGAAGCCCTCGTCGAGCTTGCTGAGGAAGTTGGGGATCTCCGCCGGATCGTCCTGCAAGTCGGCGTCCATCATCAGCAGGAGATCGCCGCGTGCGGCTCGCATTCCGGCGGTCAGTGCGGC
>QWQF01000333.1 GCA_003669125.1 Planctomycetota bacterium | reverse complement strand
TTGCCGTCGTCTTTGAGGTTCGGGACGAAGTTCGGGGCAAGGTTCGCGTTGCCGACTCGAACCTTTTTGCCGTCAGATTTCGCCGCGTCTTTGCGGACGAATTCGCGACCACCTTGCGGCAGAGCGTCGATTTCCATGCGGCCGGTGAGGTTCTGTTGTTTGGCCGCTTGCAGCAGCAGTTGGGCGACGTCGGGGTAGCTGGCTCCGAATTCGACGGCGGTGCGGATGACCTCCGCCACGCGAGTCGAAACTTCTTTGCGTTTGTCCGGCTGACCAGTTTGGTATTTGGAAATCACGATGCGATCCGTGCCTGGCTGCGCGGTGACGAGGATGTGATTGCCGGCTCGCACGGCCATCGGAGTCTTGAACCGCTGTTCGTCGCCGAAGAGGACGATTTCCGATCGGCGATGCTGCGTCAGATGGATGATCGGTTCGCCAGTGGTTGGCAACGTGTGCAGGGCGAAGAGTTCGCGGTCGACTTTGGGATCCTTCATCATCTCGCCGTTGAGATACGGATCGCGCTTGTCGAGCGTCCACAACGCTCGGAAGGCTCCGTAGCGGAGTTCCGCGCTGTCGGTGGTCTTGCCGTCGTTGTCGGTTTGAGCGTTGGTCAATTTGCGGAGCAGCAGATGCGCCTCGCCGTCGTCAACCGTCGAGAGCGCCGCGAGCGCGTATACGCGGAAGGCTCGTTCCTGGACGGCCGCCTCGCCGAGCACCTGCACGGCCTCAGCCTGACCGAGATACGCCAGCGCGACCGCTGAGTTGAATCGCACCTCCAAATCTGGATGCTTCAGCCCCGTTCGGAGAATCGGGATCGCGTCGTTGCCGATCGCCTCCAGTTGCAAGGCCGCCGTTTCCGTCTTGTCGGGATCGAGCAACTGCAATTTCAATTTTTCCATGCGGACATGCCGAGCGACCGGCGTCTCGCGGAACGCGATGTTGCGGATCACTTCGCGATACCGCGGGTAGTTGTCCCGGTAGCGGGGCAGCACTTTCAGCTCGATCGTCTGATCGGTGAGCGCTTTGGCGAGCGGTTCGCGCAGGCCGCTTTCGTTGTAGGCGAAGAATCGTTGGCCGATTTTGTCGGCAATGCGTTTCGACTGTCGCACGCTGCGGAAGTCGCTGCGAAGTTGGATGCGCAGGTCGCGGTCCTTCTTGGAAGCACCGCCGCCGAGAATCTTGCCGCGCCGTTTCAGGCCGGTGTTGTCCGACTTGCCTTCGCCCGACGTGACCATGATCGGCCCCTTCGCCTTCGCCAGAATGTGACCTTTCATCACTTGTCCGACAACAAGCGCCGACTCGGACAGTTCGGTTTCGAGAAGCCAGCCGCCATTGAGGCTGGTGGTTGTGTCACCTTCCGGAACACGGACATCGACGTCAAACGCTTCACCTTTGCGAATCATCGGCGGCAGGTACGCGCGCACGATGACCAGCGCGGTGTTCGGAGAACGCAGGATCGTTTCAGGGTCGTCGATGCCTCGGCGACGCATGTCGTCCGCCAGGATTTCGCGAGCGCTCGATGGAGGCGGGTCGCCGCCGGTCCCGTCCAAGCCAACGACCAGTCCGACACCTTCGAGCGTCACCAGATTCAAATTCGCGAACCCGGCGTAGTCGCCGACCATCGGCGTTTCGACTTTTGTCTCGAACTCGTTGTCCTGCTCGTCATCCTTGTCCGTGTTGCCAGATTTCTCAGAGTCCTCGTCCTGCTTGTCCGGTGACTGCGATCGCAGCAGCTTGGACGGCAACAGTTTGAAGTCCTGACAGCCAACGATCGAGCCGGCTAGCAGCAGGCTCACAGACAGACAAACGCTGAGTCGAAACGCCTTCATGACGTTGCTCCCAAGAGGGAAGGGCAGGTGACTCGCTTCATCGTGAGCAGTCGGCGTGCGTGAATGGCGCAGCGTCTGAACGACGCGACGATGCGCACGCCTGCGGCTGACGGTGAAACAATCGGAAGGAATGGAACGGTGGGAAATTCAGACAGGAAACAGCTCGGCCAGATCGCCAAGCGGAAGGAATGGGGCGGGACAGTACGCCCGGTTGCGAGAAAGGGTCAAGGTGTCTCTTGCAGCGGGCGAGCGGCAGGTCCGACTGATTCGGTGCAAAGTGCGGCTTCGCGGCGCTTCTGGTCACTTTGTCTCGTTGACCGATGGCGTGTACCGCACTCCTCCCAAATCGGCCAGCTTGCGCATCAGCGCATCGGTCAGGATTTGCAGCAGCTCTTGCGATTTGCGTTGGCCTTGCCACGGGCTCAGGTCGATCGGCGTGCCGTAGATCACACGCACGCGGCTGGGAGTATAAAACGGTTCGGTCATGCTCTCTCCCTGTGGTGCGCCGTGAATGTAAACCGGGATGACGGGGACTCCGGCCTTCAGTGCCAGGAACGCGATGCCGGGATTCGCTTCACGCAATCCTTCGCCCATGTTGATGCCACCTTCGGGGAAGATGCCGATCAGGTCGCCTCGTTCGAGCCGTCGAATGGCCTCGCGAGTCGGACCGATGTCGCGGCCATTTCGATCCACCGGGATCGACTGCATCGCGCGGCCGATCCAGCCGACCAGACCTGGCTGTTCGTAGTATTCACGAGCCATCAGATAACCGATCACGCGAATCGATCGAGCCGGCTCCTCAGACCGCAAGTGCGAGTTCATCCAAGCCAACATGGGGTCCAACGGGCTACGATGATTCGACAAGATGATCGCGCCGCTGGACTCCGGATACGGGCAGCGGCCGTTGGCTCGCCAGTGAAATATGAACGCGACGAACAGCCGATTCACGAAATACAGCAGCCAGACTCGCCAGCCGTCTCGGCAACGCCGCACCGACAGCAACACCAACCCGACCGCGATCGCGGCATAGGCCAGCAACACCAATTGGGCGAGTTGGTCAGGCGTCATGCTCGATCGCCGTAACGGTGGACGCGAGAAGATTGGCGACTGAGTACCGTCTGTCCGCCAGTCGATCAAGAGCCGTTTGCGGCGACGTCGGTCCCGTGCGCGGCGATCAGATTGAGCCGCGGACGCAATTCCGGCCACCGATGATCCCAACCGCCGATGGCGAGCAACGTCCCGACGGAATCGACGAACGCGAAAACCTCCGGATGACCGGGATTCGCCGGCTGCCAAGCGGACTCGCGGGGGACGATGCTCAGTCCGTGACTCAGGTTCGCCATCTCCGACTCATCGCAGACGTACGCTGGAAGATGCGATGCGGCTGAGGCACACGGCAACAGTTCGGACACGACGGATTCCGCGGTGAAGTCACTGATCGAGATCGCCTGCGATTGTTCGAACAGGCCGATGCGCGTGCGAACGAGCGCCGACATGACCGCTCCGCAGTTCAGCCGTTCGCCGAGATCTCTGCCCAACGAACGGATGTACGTCCCGGAACCGCACTCGATGTCGAGCGTCAGTTCTGGCGGTTCGAAACGGACAACTTCCATTCGATGAATCTCGACCGTCTTTGCCTGGAGTTCGACCACTTCGCCGCGCCGAGCAAGCTTGTACGCGCGACGGCCGGCGACTCGCACCGCAGAAAATGCGGGGGGCACTTGCTCGATGCGTCCCCGAAATCCTTCCAGCGCGGCGTCCAATTCGGCGCGAGTGATCGAAGACGCTCGTGCGGTGTCCCCCTCGACGACTTGTCCGGTCACGTCGTCCGTGTCGCTTCGTTTGCCGAGCAGAAACGTCCCGCGGTAATCCTTCGGTCGCGATTGCACCAGTTCGATCAATCGGGTCGCGTGGCCGACGGCGACCACCAAGACTCCGGTTGCCAGTGGATCGAGCGTTCCCGCATGGCCGACTTTCGGCAGCGTGCTGCGTGTGAGTCCGCGCTCACGCAGCAGCCGATTGATGTGGTCCACGACCGACCGCGAAGTCAGCCCTTGCGGTTTGTCGATGTTCAGAAAACCGTTCACTCGGTCTCGCTTCGACTCGCCGGCATCTGCACCCGCTCGCGATGCCGTTGCAATGCGGCGGCGACAAAGCCTTGAAAGAGCGGATGCGGGGTGAGCGGTTTCGATTTGAACTCCGGATGAAACTGCACTGCAACGAACCACGGATGATCGGGAATTTCCACGATCTCGACCAGTTTGCCGTCCGGACTTGTGCCGGCCAACAGCATTCCCGCTTCCTCAAATTGAGGGCGGTATTCCGGGTTGAACTCGTAGCGGTGCCGATGCCGCTCGGAGATTCGTTCGGTGCCGTAAGCCGCTGCCGATTTCGAGTCGGGTTGCAGGACACACGGGTGAGCCCCCAGTCGCATCGTGCCGCCCTTCTTCACGATCGTCTTCTGGTCTTCCAACATGCAGATGACCGGGTGCGGCGTGTCGGAACTGAACTCGGTCGAGTCGGCATTTTCGAGACCCAAGACATTGCGAGCGTATTCGATCACCGCCGTCTGCATTCCCAGGCAGATGCCGAAATATGGGATCTCGAACTCGCGTGCGAATCGCACCGCTTGCACTTTGCCCTCAACGCCACGCATGCCGAAACCGCCGGGAACGAGCAGTCCATCGACTCCCTTGAGCAGCATCTCCGGACCTTGTTGTTCCAGCTCTTCGGCCTCGATTCGCTTGATGATGACTCGCGCCGAATTCGCCACGCCGGCGTGATCGAGCGATTCGTAAATCGACTTGTAGGCGTCGCGGTGCTCGATGTACTTGCCGACGACGGCGATCGTCACTTCGTGTTCCGGATGCCGCATCCGGTGCATCAGGTCGCGCCAGTCGGACATGTCCAACGGGCCGACATTCAGCTTGAGCTTGTCGATGATGAGCTGATCCAAACCGTGATCGACCAGCCCCAGCGGGACTTCGTAAATCGAGAATTCCTTGTCGACCTCTTCGATGACCGCGTTCTTTTCGACGTTGCAAAACAGCGCGATCTTGGCGGCGTTTTCTTCGCCCATCGGCCGTTCGGTGCGGACCACCAGGACATCCGGCTGAATACCAATCTGCCGCAACAGCCCGACGCTGTGCTGAGTCGGTTTCGTTTTCATCTCCTTCGCGGCTTTCAAATACGGCACCAGCGTCAGATGGATGAAGAGGCAATGGTCCTTGCCGATCTCGAGCGGAATCTGACGGATCGCCTCCAGGAACGGCAGTCCTTCGATGTCCCCGACTGTGCCGCCCAGTTCCGTGATGACGACATCCACATCCGGCCCGGCCAAGCCGCGGACCGCCGCTTTGATCTCGTCCGTGATGTGCGGGATGACTTGCACCGTCTTGCCGAGAAACTCGCCGCGGCGTTCCTTCTCGATGACCTTCAGATAAATCTGTCCGGTCGTGTAATTCGACTTCCGAGACAGCGGCCCATTCGAGAAGCGTTCGTAGTGGCCGAGGTCGAGATCGGTCTCGGCTCCGTCATCGAGGACGTAAACCTCGCCGTGCTCGTAGGGATTCATCGTCCCCGGATCGACGTTGATGTACGGGTCGAGCTTCTGCATCCGCACGCGCAGGCCCCGTTTTTCCAACAGGCACGCGATGCTCGCCGACGTCAACCCCTTGCCCAGTGAACTCACCACACCGCCGGTCACAAAAATATGCTTGCTCATGATCCCCCCAGGCTCCATCCCTGCGGGAAACTCGAAATCCGAAACTCGAAGACCGAGGCGATGCCATCGGATTTCGAGTTTCGGATTTCGAGTTTCGCACTTCTAAAAGATCGTTCACGTCGCCGCACGGCCGCGCTGTCGAACGACGAAGCGAGCATAATCCTCCGGCGTGTCGATGCCAACCGACCGGTGCGCAACCTCACCCACGAGGATCGTTTCGCCCGCTTCCAGCACACGCAGTTGTTCGAGTTTTTCCCACTGTTCCAGCCGAGACGGCGGCAGTGTCGTCAGGCGCAGCAAAAAGTCTCGGCGGTAGGCGTAGATCCCCAAATGCAACCGCCACGGTGAGTCAGACGCCAACAATTCGTCCGGATCGCGGTCGCGGCAGAACGGGATCGGACAGCGACTGAAATACAGTGCCTGGCCCGCTGCACCGCAGACGACCTTCACGCAGGACGGATCTTCGAGTTGCTCCCGCGAGGTGATCGGCGTCGACAGCGTCGCCATCGAAGCGTTCGGATTCGAGGCCATCAAATTCACCAGCAGGTCAATGTGAGCCGGGTCGATCTCTGGCTCATCACCTTGGATGTTGACGATGACGTCCGATTCGGAGCAGCACCGTCGCACGACTTCAGCAATCCGATCGGTCCCGCTGGGATGTTCGCCGGTCATCTCGCAACGGCCGCCGAAGCACCGCACGGCTCGGACAATTTCGTCGTCGTCCGCCGCGATGATGACTTCCGAAAGCGACTTTGCTTGGCAGACGGCGTCCCATGTGTACTCAATCAGCGGTCGACCGGTCTCCGTCAGCAACAGCTTTCGCGGCAATCGAGTTGACTTCAACCGTGCTGGAATAATCCCAGACACTCGCATCGACGACCTCCGTGTCATTCAAAACTTCGCAAAAAAGGCCTCTTGAATTCAGCACGACGCGCCAGCGAGTGATTTTTTAGACCACTCGCTGGCGCGTCGTGCTGTAATTTAGCTACTTCCCTTTGCCGAGGAACAGCTTGATCGAATCGTAGATTGCGTCGCGATTCGGAATTTCTGAGAGCACGAGGTTCTCGTGCTTCTCGTTGATCCGCTTCAACTCGCGAATGTAGTCGCCGCTGCCGTACGGGCTTTTCACTTGGCCGTAGCAGTACAGGTTGCAAATCGGCAGCAGGTCGGTCATCAGCATTTCCAGGCAACTGACGTTGTCCTCGCCCCAGTTGTCGCCGTCGCTGAATTGGAAGATGTAGATATTCCAATCGTCCGTCGGGAAGTCCCGTTCGATGACTTGCTTGGCGACCGTGTACGCCGAACTGATCCGCGTGCCGCCGCTTTCGTGAGTGTGATAGAAGGTGTTTTCGTCCACCTCTTTGGCGACCGCGTCGTGAATCACGTACCGCACCTGCACGCCGTCGTATTGGCTCTGCAACCAAGTGTCGATCCAGAACGACTCGGTGCGGACGATCTCTTTTTGCTCCTGCGTCATCGAGCCGGACACGTCCATCATGTAAATGATCGCCGCGTTGGCTTGCGGATCGGAAATCGTCTTCCAGCTTCGGTAGAGTTGATCTTCCTTCATCGGCACGATCTTCGGCTTGGCGAGGTCGTAGTCGTTCGAGGCGATGCTGCGTTTGAGCGCCTGCTTGTAGGTCCGCTTGAAATGCCGCAGCGATTGCGGGCCGGTTTGCCGGATGCTGCTGTATTTGTCCTTCTGCGTTTTGAGCGAGTCGTGACCTTTCGGCTGAATGTTCGGCAGTTCCAATTCCTGAGCCAGCATCTTGGCCAACTCTTCGATGGAGATCTCGACATCGCGAGTGTGTCCGCTCCCCGGCTCGCTGCCGGCCTGGCCTTCGCCGTCTTCCTGATTGCCGCCGCTGCCAATCGGCTGCCCGACTTCCCCTTCACCCTGAGCGACACCGCCGGAACCCTTCTGCCCGTGGCGGAAGTGCGGGATGTCAATGTTCGGCACCGGGATCGTCACCAGCCGCCGCCCCTGCCTTCCGGTCATCTCACCGTGAGTGATGTACCGGCGCAGGTCTTTGCGGACTCGTCCTTTGACGATCTCTTTGAACCGTTGCACGTCTCGGTCGATAGCTCGTGTCATGTCATTTCCCCGTTTTCTCGCTCACAAACCCAGACTTGCTCGTAGTGGACTTCCCCCCGTTTTGCGGGCGCGTAGTCAAGCGCGTAGAGTGCAAGGCGAGGAGCGAGAACGATGCGTCAGCGACGGAAGTTTACCCGAGAGTTCAAAGTGGAGTCCGTCCGGTTGTCGAGGCAGCCGGGGCGGAGTGTTGGC
>QWQF01000030.1 GCA_003669125.1 Planctomycetota bacterium | reverse complement strand
GCTCAATCGCATCGCCGTCTCGCTTCTGAAAGCCGATCAAACGGTCAAGGCCGGCATTGCCTGCAAACGAAAAACCGCCGGCTGGGACGACAACTACCTCATCCAACTTCTACTGAACAATCCGTCCTATTAGCTGCGTATGCCCTGATGGCTGATCCTTGGGACATTTTGCCGACGCTCGCGCAGTTGGCATGGGTCTCTCGTCCGCTGGGGCGAGTTGATGGACGGTCGCTGGTCGAGGTCTTGCGGCACAACCAGCCGCTCAAGGATCGACGAATCGTCTGGAAATCTTCGGCAGATGGCGGCGTACTTGCCGTCCGCGAAGGGCATTGGAAGGCCGTGCGAACCGCATCCGCCAACTTTCAACTGTTCAACCTCAATGCGGATCGCGCCGAGCAACAAGACGTCGCCGCCGAGCATGACGACGTGCTGCAAACGCTGACCAAGCCGTAGCGGCCAACGCCGCCCGGAACCGGACTTGAGCGGCGTGTGATTCAGGACTCGACCGCAAACCAGACATTTGCCGTAAGTCCTGATTTTGCAAACTGCACCGTCGCACAATTCCAAACGGGCAGGGTTCGTGCAGCCTGCAACAGACCGCACTGGCGGATTTGCGGTCCAAAGTCGCCTGCATGATGATCGTGCGGGGGGTGGGGAGCCTCTCCGTGTCCTCGAATCGGATCACTCAGGCGGCGAATTCTGCCTGTTGCACAACTCATTTCACACTTTGGCAAGTACCTGGAGATTCCATTCTAACGATTGCGGCGATTGTGCCGATTTGTCTGATAATGATAACGCGGTTGTAGATGACTTTGTTGTACGGCTTCGGGGCAGCCCCGGGGTATTCGTAGCGGTCAGCCGATTCGATCGCCGGGTTTCTGTTTCCAATCAGGGAGGGTGTGAAATGAAAAAACTCTGGAGTCTAAGACGGCTGATTGGAAAGCCGGTCAGCCTGGCAGCCGTCATGACCGTGAGTACGGTTTGGCTGCCCAATTTGTCGCTGGCGCAAGAGAAGCCAGCGGCGGTGCCAGCCGAAAAAGTCAACCGCCTGATCGACGAGGTGGTGACGGCCGACGTCGAACTGGAAGTCACCAAACGACGGTCCAAGATTCTGCGGTTGAAGCAGGACGTATTTCGCGTGGCGATTGCCGATCCGTCGTTGATCGACTTCGTGGGCTTCGGGTCACGCGAGGTCGAGATCATCGGCAAGGAAACCGGCTCAACGACCGCGACGTTTTGGGTCGGCAGAGAAGACAACGCGCAGTTGCTGAGCGTCCTGGTCACCGTCGTCCGCGACGACGCGATCGAGGATCGAGGCCGCAAGGAGTTCGCCGATTTGAATTTGCTCGTCAACGAATTGTTCCCCAACAGCCGCATTCAACTGATTCCGATCTCTGACAAAGTGATCGTCCGCGGGCAAGCTCGCGACGAGCAAGAAGCCGTGCAGATCATGTCGGTGATTCGCAAGAACTCGGACTTGCTGCCTGCGGGGACCGGAGGCGGATTCGGTGCGAGCGCGGCCAGCGGACCTGCCGCCGATCCATTCCCGGACACTCGTCAGAGCGTCATCGCTCGCAGCTTGGTCAACATGCTGCGGATTCCGGGCGAAAAGCAAGTCTTACTCAAGGTGCGCATTGCCGAACTGAAACGCTCAGCGTCTCGCGAGCTGGGAGCGAACTTCGATTTCAAATTGAAGGAATTCATGCTGGCCTCAGCTCTGTCGTCTGGCGCGAACGTCCTGACGTCGGGCACGTTCAGTGACAGCAGTTTCAATCTGGCACTCAAGGCGCTGGTGAAAAATGGTTCGGCGAAGATCTTGGCCGAGCCGAATCTGGTCGCACTCAGCGGCCATTCGGCGACGTTCTTGTCCGGCGGCGAATTCGCCGTGCCGACGGTTGTGGGTGTCGGCGGTGCTCAAGCTGCGACGACCTCGTTCAAGGGCTTTGGCACGTCGCTCAATTTTCTGCCGACCGTGCTGGATAAGGATCGCATTCGTTTGGAGGTGACTCCGACCTTCAGCACGCTCAATAAAAGCAACGCGGTCGGTGGTGTCTTCGGTCTCGATACCCGTTCGGTCAACACGGTGGTTGATCTGCGTGAAGGCCAGGTGTTCGCGATTGCCGGTTTGCTGCAAGAACAACAGCGTGGGGATTCGGCACGGTTGCCGTACATCGGCGATTGGAAGCTGTTCAATCTGCTCACCGACTCGCGCAGCGTTTCTCGCGACGAAACGGAGCTGATCATTCTGGTCACGCCGGAATTGGTTCATGCCATGGATCCGAGTCAAGTACCATCGATCCTGCCGGGCATGGAAGTGACCGAACCGACCGATCATGACCTCTACTTCCACGGCAACATCGAAGGCCGGCCGAATTCCCATCATCGCAGCACGGTCTGGCCGCTCCACAAGAAACGCCTGAAACAGGCCGGTTACTCGGCATTCCAATCGATGCAGAAGTCCGATGAGTTCTACATCCAAGGCGAGCACGGCTTCATTACCCCGTAACCACACCACTTCGCCCAGGCCTTTGTGGCCTGAACGATTCGCTCGATCAGGAATCTCCGACCAATGCGGGGGGCATCCGACCCACGCTGAATTATCCGACTCACGAGGGGTCGGGTCACAACATTCACACTTCGCCGACGCGAAGTCATTTTCAGGAGAGAATCATGAATCCGTTGGTTCCGCAATGGGTTGTGCCGTTGACCACGGTGGTTATTTTCGCCGGCTGTCAATACGGCAATTACAACCGCAACCGAGACTGCATCACTCCTCCAATGCCGCTGGGTACCCTCAGCGATCCGATTTGGAAAACGCACGAATCGGGTGCCGAGGCATCTGATCTCGTGATTCACGAACACGAATGGGTCGCGAATACCAATTCGCTCAACGATGCCGGCATCAGCCATTTGATGCGCATCGCCTCGCGAATTCATCAGTCGCAGTTTCCGGTCGTGATCGAACCGAGCAGCCAAAGCGTGCGAGCCGAAACGGAACACCAGTTTCCAATTCACAACGACCTCAAGCTGGATATGAGCCGTCGCGACATCGTCGTCGAAACGCTGATGAAACGCGGCATCGCAGATGCTCAGGCTCGAGTTCAAGTCGGGCCGGCAACGGCTCCGGGCTTCGAGTCGTTCGAGGGCGAGAGCGCTTATTCCCGCGGCTTCGGCTTCGGTGGCGGTGGCGGTGGCGGTGGCTTCGGCGGTGGCTTCGGCGGTGGCGGCAGAGGTTCTTTCTAACACTACAGCGCACGATCGCTCGTAGTGACCCGATCTTATGGGGTCGGTCTCGACCCCATAAAAGGGGACACTACGAGCAAAGGTGCACAGTCAGACTAAGAGCCAGGCTACGGAGACGAAGGGTGACGAACATGCGTGGATTTCAGCTGGCCAGCGTGCTGCTCTGCGTAATGCTGGGCTGCTCTTCGGCCAAGCCGTTTGCGAAGAACGTCAAGTCGCTGAAGCCCGCGGAACAAGAGATGCAATTCGATCTGGCGCAAGCCAACGAGAAAGACGGTCAACTGGCGAAGGCCGAGGCTGGTTATCGCGAACTCTGTGGAGCCAAGCCGGGGGTGTCTCGGTATCACCAACGCTGGGGAGTCGTCCTGACGCGGATCGGACAACGCCAAGAAGGTCTCGCCGCACTCGAACGCGCCCACCGACTGGAACCTAATAACACGAACATCCTCAACGACTTGGGCTATGCCTATCTAAAAACCGGCGAATCCACGAAGGCCGCCGAACTGTTTCGAAAGACGCTCGAATTCGATCCGCAGAACAAATGCGCCAACAACAATCTCGCACTGGCACTGGGCTACGAAGGGGATCTCAAAGAGAGCTTTCGAATGTTTCAGAACACGCTGCCAGAGGCCGATGCGCTCACCAATCTCGGCTACGTCGCCACTCAGAATGGCAACACCGAACTGGCCGTCAAAGCCTACAGTAGGGCGCTGACACTGGATCCTGACAAGCGATCTGCCGCCGAAGCGCTGACTCAACTAGCCCTGTTGGATCAAGACGTCGAACAAACACGCAGCATCGCCCACGATCTGAATTCGCTGAACGAGCGATCGTCCGAGGACCCTGCAGGGTTTCCGCTGAACCGTACGGCACCCGCGAAGCTGACAACGATCCAAGTCAACCACAATTCACCAAAGGTTCCGGTCACCCGCAATGCACTGCGAAAGGAATCCATCTCTCAGGCGACCGCCGTCCGCCCGTCCGCCAAAGTTATGCCGAGCAGTCGTGACGAGTAAGGAACGGGACCACAATCCGTTTCAGATGTCGCCGGACTCGTGAGAGTCCAGCTCGAAGTCTCACGACATCGGCTACGCAACACAGAACAGTCAAGAATCACTTTTCATGTCAACAGGTTCAATCCACCACCGAGCGAAACACCGCATCCGCATCCGTCGGCTCGCGCTGCCGGCTGTGGTGGTGTTTGGACTGACGCTCGCTGCTCAGTGGTCGAATCCGTTCGATTCGGTCCTGTGGTCTCCGGCACATGCGGAAGGGCCGTCTCCCACGCCGAAAAAAGTGGTACCGCGGGACTTCACCGAGCTCGAAAAACGAAAAGCCGCCGCTCAACGAATGATGGATACCGCCCGAAAAGCCGCCGCGCACGGAGACATCGAGACCGTGCGACGTCAGGCCAATCAAGCCGCCACGATCCCCGTCGAATGGAACTTGGGCGAACCCTCTCCGAAGAAGATCTTGGAGAACTTGTCGTCGGACTCGTCCGATCCGCAGCGATTCTCAGATCCAGTTACCGAGTCCCTTAATGCTCCGATTGCGGAAGGGCCGTCTCCCACGCCGAAAAAAGTGGTACCGCGAGTCGTGGACTTCACTGAGCTGGCAAAACAAAAAGCCGAAGCTCGACGATTGATGGATGCCGCCCGAAAAGCCGTCGCGCACGGAGACATAGAGACCGCGCGGCGTCAGGCCGATCGAGCCGCCACGATCCCCGTCGAATGGAACCTGGGCGAATCCTCTCCGAAGAAGTTCTTGGAGAACTTGCCGTCGGACTCGTCCGATCCGCAGCGATTCTCAGATTCAGTCACCGAGTCCCTCAAAGCTCCGATTTTGGAACTTCCACAGAAGCCGCTCCGGCAACGTCGAGCGATCGCGGTTGAGACACCGACTCCCACCGCTGTCGCCGACCGCGACGTCATCGAACTCGCGTTCCCGAATGACCGACCGGGGGATGCCGAGACTGCAGAAAACGACCTTGATTCAATGGCTGAACTACCCGCATTGAAGTTCAAACACGAAGTCCCGTCACGCTCGGCAAACTCCGACATGTCGAAGACTCTGCGAACGTTTGGATTCAAGACTTCCGAGCCCGTTTCCAACTCCGCGGCCAGCGTGCCGGAACCTGCCGCAGCGGCTCCTCGAACCAAACCACGCTTCGCCCCCATCCCGTCTCTGGAAGAACTCGCCGAGTCCGCTGTCGTGTCAGATTCTCTCGCGAATCAGGCTGTTGAACGTACGGCTCAGGCTTTCAAGAAGCCTGCGTCCACAACCGCGAAACGCTCAGGCTCTCCAGAGACCATTGAACCACAGAAACCGACTGCCGCTCGGGGACGAGTCTCCGTGACCGGGGCATCGTCGAGATCTGTCTCCCGAAATGAGGAAATCGAGGTCGGATCCGATCCCCTTAAGCTACCAACCTTCCGCCAAATGGCCAACGACGACGTCGTGATCCCCACCGGGCCAATTGAGGATTCAGATTCTGGCATGTCGTCCCTTAAAAACGGGGCCGTGATGACTTCCCGAGGTCTCCAAAATCGCGAGAGTTCGGATCGAAGGCCCATGACTTCGGCAACGGAAGTGATTGTCCCACCTATGCCAACTCTCGCGACGGCGACCACCGTCGTTCGTGAGATTCGTATCGCCAAGCGACCCGCTCCAGTCGATCAGGCTGCCAACGTGAACTCGGATCGAAGGCCCATGACTTCGGCAACAGAAGTGATTGTCCCGCCTGTACCAACTCCCGCGACGGCGACCACCGTCGTTCATGGGATTCGTTTCGCCGAGCGACCCGCTCCAGTCGATCAGGCCGCCAACGTGAACTCGGGCAGTGCGTCACAGTTCCTGATGAATCTCAACAGCCTAACGACGGCCCTCCTCTTCGGAGCGTTGTTGTTGTTGCTCGTGATGGCGTCGGTATTGCTGCTGAAGTTTAGTACGAACTCGGACTTCCAGCTCAAATTTGAGGTCAGCCATCGGAATGGCATGGCCGCACTCGAACACATCGCGAAGGCCGCGGTGCTCGAACCCATCGCGAAGGCCGCGGTGCTCGAACCCATCGCGAAGGCGGCAGTGCCACCCGTGCCTGTGACTCCCGTCTATGCCCTCAAACGGCAAATGGAAGAAGACCACGAACACCAGCAAGAGGACGCGATGATGCGTCAAGTCTTTGAGGACAATCTGAAACTCCGTGAACAACTGGAGGACACGCGGTTCGCAGCCTAAGAGACATTGATTCCGTAACCACCGAGGGCTGGCGCCCAGTGGCACTCACTTTGATGGGTGTGATGATGAGCCGGAACGCGCTAGCGTCCGGCTTGTCGCTAGTTCTTTTGTCCGAACCGGATGCTAGCGCGTTCCGGCTGAAAAAACTTCGCAATCTTCTCAAAGGATTTCGCTCATGGATCAGGGTATCAACTATATCGGCGTGGATTTCGGAACCTTCAAAACATCGGCCGCGTGCTCCAACGGGCGGTGTGAAATGCTGCCGACCGCAGTGGGTTGGCCGAAGGACCATGTGGCCCGCACGATGCTGGGGCGCGATGTCGTTTTCGGCAAAGAGATCCAGGAATATCGGCTAGCCCTCAACGTCGTCCGGCCGTTTGAACGCGGTGTGTTGAAATTCGTCGATCAAGCGGAAGTCGGTCTGACGGGCCCGAAATCGGACGCTCACAAAGAAGCCGCCAAGCTTGTGCTGGAGCACGCTGTTTCGCAAATGCGACCCACTGCTGGCCAGCCGATCTACGGCGTGATCGGTGCTCCCTCGCGAGCTTCCATCAAGAACAAACAAGTCCTGCTCGACGCCGCGAAGGATGCGTTCGACGCCGTCGTGATCGTCTCCGAGCCGTTCACGATTGCCTACGGCATGAACAACCTGAATGACACGCTCGTCGTGGACATCGGAGCCGGCACGATCGACCTGTGCCCGATGTTCGGCACCTACCCTTCCGAAGAGGACCAAGTCACGCTGCCGTTGGGCGGCGACATGGTCGATGCGAAATTCCTCAGCAACATGCAAGAGACCTACCCCGAAGTGCAGATCACTCTCAACATGGCGCGTGAGATCAAAGAAAAATTTGGCTTCGTCCATGACCTCAGTGAAAAGGCGATTGTGACTCTGACCGCCAAGGGTCGTCCGAAGCCCTACGACGTCACACAGCCACTCAAGGCCGCCTGTCAAACCCTCGTGCAGCCCATCGTGGAAGGGTTGTATGAACTGATTGCAAAGCTCGACCCCGAATACCAGCGGCGGATGTTGAAAAACATCCTGCTGGGCGGCGGCGGCAGCCAACTCCGCGGCTTGGATCGCCTCATCGAGCAAGGCTTGCAGGAGTTGGGTGGCGGCAAAGTGACCAAAGTCTATGACTCGGTCTACGCCGGAGCCTCCGGTGCTCTCAAGCTCGCCATGAACATGTCGACGGAATACTGGCAGACCATGCGCGAACGCGATCAGCTTCGAGCCGCCGCTTGAAACGCCGTGACAGCGGTAAGCATGCTGTACCGGCGGGATCAATTTCGCTGCCAGAATCTGAGTTCGACTTTTGCAGTTTTCAGAGTGCTGAGAACTGGTCTGCGGAAATAGCGTGAGCCTCCACGACAATGCTTGGGACATCACTCTCGGGCATCGAGCAAGGAGGCTCACGATGGAACTTGTACCCGGTTTTGCGGCTTTGGTGCAGG
>QWQF01000214.1 GCA_003669125.1 Planctomycetota bacterium | reverse complement strand
TGTTTGATTCGCCGCACCCACGATTCAGAGACCTGGAAACGAAGCGCGACAACACGCGTGCCTTCGTTCGCATCGCACGCGGCAAGCACCTCGCCGCGAACCTCGATACTGTATGCATCCATGAGACCACCTCCTTGAGATGATCCCTAATCTACTGGGCTTACCCAGATTGCGCTAGACCTCCGATGGAGGCGCTCTAGGCGAGCAAGTGGTCGATCGGCGGGCTGGTCTCGGCGAAGCGAATGATTTCGCGCGGGACGTGCTGTTCCAGACGCAAACGGCCGACGTCGAACAGCGTGTGCATGATCGTCGCGAGGAGATGCTGCGGCCGGTAGGACTCGCCAACTGCGCGACCGGCTTGGCTGTCCGATTGGCCGATGACTTGGCCCATTTTTAGACCACCTCCGGCGATGAGCAGCGGGGTGAGTTCGCCGTAGTGATCTCGGCCGCCGTTGTTGTTCAAGCGCGGGGTACGGCCCATCTCGCCGGTGACGATCAGCAGAATCTTGTCGCTCAAGCCGCGCTCGTGAACGTCTTCGAGAAACGCGCTGACGGCGTGATCGACTTGGCCGCCCATTGGGTAGATGCCAGCCATGCGCTTGGGACTGTTGCCGTTGGCGTGATAGTCCCAACCGCAGTCAGACACGGTCACGAACCCGCAGCCGGACTCGCACAATCGCCGAGCCAGCAGCATTTGGCGGCCCAGCAGATTGCTGGCACGTTTCATGTCATACCAGCGGGTCAGATCTTCCATGCGGAACAGTTTCGAAGTGTCGTACCGCTCGACCGTGCGTGCGTCTTCCTTCGACAGATCGAACGCTTCGGCGACTCCGCGCGTGATCATCTCGAACGCTTGCTGCTGATAGGTGTCGAGTCCGGAGATCAGGCCGCCGTTGTCCGCGCTACGCCTCAAGCGGTCGAGTCCTTGCAGCAACGTGCGGCGGTCACCGAAACGTTCCGGAGCAACGGCCAACTGCATGTCCTGTTTCAGATCGCCGCCGCCGCTCGGATTGAACGCGGCGAACGTCGGACCGAACGAGCCGGGCTGAGTGAGCGTTGGCAACGCTCCGGTCTCGAAGTTGCTGCCCATCTTCAGTCCGTCTTGGACCGCTTCCGGCAAGAGCAGCACGTTCGTCGGCAGGCCGGTCAGCGGATGATTGTTGCCTCGGACACGCGCATAGATCGAACTGATCGAAGCTTTGGTTAGGTTGTTGCCGCTGACGACTTCACCGTAGGTGTGACCCGATTGTCCCGAGCCGTACGACCGCACGATCGTGAACCGATCAGTCATCGCGGCGAGCTTCGGGAACGTCGCACCGAATGTGATCCCCGGAAGCTTCGTTTGGATCTCGCCGGTGATGCTGTGGATTTCGGACGGAGCCGACAGCTTGGGATCAAAGAACTCGATGTGCGGTGGTCCGCCCTGCAGGAACAGCAGCACGACCGATCTGTCTCTGAGCACGTCCGCGCCGACGCCAGCCATCGCTTTCGAATGCAACAGTCCCGGCAGCGACAACGCTCCCGCGCCGAGTGTGCCGACACGCAGAAACTCGCGGCGCGAAAAGCCTTGGCAATCGTGAGCCGGAAGCCACTCTCGAATCGACAACATCGCGTCGGTCTCCGAGAACACTACCTAAAAGAAAGGGCAGGTCACCGACCTGCCCTTTGCGTTTCTCGTCGTTAGGCGAACAAGCTTGTCACGGCTTGAGCCTTCACCAACTCGCGCGGCTGGTTCAAGTGGTTGTAGACGATCGTTTCCGGGTGAATGCCGAAGGAGTGATAGATCGACGCCAGCAACTCGATCGGGTGGACCGGGTTTTCGAGTTGGCTGGAGGCGGTCTTGTCGCTCTTGCCGTACACGACTCCGCGCTTCACACCGGCACCGGCCATGACGCAGGTGTAGCAGTACGGCCAGTGATCGCGGCCGTCGGCCGTATTGCTGTTGCCGGAAGTGCTGACTCCGCGATTCGGGCTGCGGCCGAACTCGCCGACGCACAGCACAAGCGTGTCCTTCAACATGCCGCGCTCGTCGAGATCGCTGAGGAACGCCGACAAGCCGGTGTCGAGCATCGGGCCGGACTGCTTCTTCATGCGGTCGGGCAAACCGGCGTGATGGTCCCACGAATGGTTGTCGCTGTTGGCCACCTTCGGCCACACGACTTCGACAACGCGTGTGCCGGCTTCGACCAGTCGCCGAGCAAGCAGCAAGCTCTGGCCGAACGTCGTGCGACCGTAGCGGGCACGCATCTCTGGAGCTTCGGCCGAGAGGTTGAACGCCTCACGGGCGCGGCCGGAGACGATCAATCGCAGCGCTTGGTCGTAGTAGCTGTCGAGGTTGTAGTCTTTCACCGCAGCGTCGATCGACTTCATGCTGGCGTTGATCGTGTCGCGCAAACGGGCGCGGCGTTCGAGACGGACGGAGAAGACTTCCGGGCGAAGCTGCAGATCATCGACCTTGATCTTCTCCATCTTGTTCATGTCGAGATCGTCACCCTCCGGGTAGAGCGTGTACGGATCGAAGGCTTTGCCGAGGAACCCGGCGGTGCCACCCTTGCCGACGACGTTGCTCTCTTGCAGCGGCCGAGGCAGCATGACGAACGGCAGCATTGGTTCGGTCGGCGGTTTGAGGCGGATGATATTCGAGCCGAAGTTCGGGAAGTCTTTCGGGCTCGGAGGCTCAAGCTGGCCCGACGCGCTGACCTTGTCGGTCGTGTAACCGGTCATCATCTGATAGATGGCCGCCGTGTGATTGAACAATCCGTTCGGCGTGTAGCCTAGCGAGCGGATCATCGTGAACTTGTCATTGATCTGCGCGAGCTTCGGCAGAATCTCCGTGAAGTTCACACCCGGCAGCTTGGTGGCGATCGGCTGGAAAATGCTCTTCACGTTGTCCGGAGCATCCGGCTTCGGATCCCACAGATCGAGGTGCGATGGTCCGCCTTGCAGATAGATGAGGACAACGCTTTTCGCTTTGCCCCAGCCCGGCCCGCCGCTGATCTTGGTCTCGTCGGCTTGAGCCTGCATCTTCAGCATCGATCCGAGCGTCAGCCCGAACATCCCGCTGCCACCGACTCGCAGCACATCGCGGCGAGTCATTCCCTGTCGCCGGTCACACAAATCTTTCGCACGTTGGCCAAGGATCGAGAACATGAAGTTTCTCCGTTGTTTTCTGACGTCAGAGGCGTTCTGGCGGGATCGGACAAGATCATATCAGGCTAGAAGCATATTTCGGCAAGGCAGGAATTGCTTCTCCACGAATCTCACATCAAACCAATTTTCAGCGGTTAAAGAGGAATGCGGGGGTATTGATCAGCGCCCAAACCACGTCTTGGGCGGCGGTCAGTCGTTTGTTACCGAGTTGGGCCTCGCTGTTTTTGGTGTCGGCTTGGAGTTGCAACAGCCGACCATCAGGTGGGATCGGCTGGTTGACGAGTTCCAATTTACCTTGTAGTTCGACCAGTTTTGGATCGACCGGCAGCGGTTGGTTGGCGACTCCGAGGGCGATTTGCAGGTTGCGGAATTCTTGATCGACCGCTTTGAAGTGCTTCGCCAGAAGTGCCGTTTGCTCAGGCTTTCGCTGAGCGACCGGCGTGGCGACGACCGCTTTGTATTCGTCGGCGAGCGTCAGGCCGACGTCGGTCTTGTCCACGGCCACCGAGATGCGGAAGCGGCCCAGCACATAATCTGGCTGGTTGAACTTGTGGTGCAACACGATCTTCAACTGCGTGCCGCCTTCAATATTGATCGGTTGCTTGGTTTCAAATGTCGCCCAGTGAGTCACTCCAATCGCAGGGGAGACAGCCCAGCCTTTGTTGCCGTCATTTGGGTTGCCATTGATGGCCTTCGCGATCTCGAAGCTGGCTTGGCTGAAGTCGGCCAGCGCCTTGTGCAGGTCGACCTTTTTGGCTTCGGCCGGTTTCGCGGCGGGAGACGCGAAGACCTCAAATTCGCTGAGTACAAAGTTACCGTCGCCCGCTCGGCCGGGACCGCCGCCAGGAGCCTTCTCGTTGGCGATTGCTTCCAAACGGAAGGCAGTGATGTTCCGCAGATTGGTCGGCAGCAACACCGTCAATACAGCGTTGCGAGCACCTTTCGCTTCGACGACGACCGAGCGATCGGATTCGACGGAGAGCGTCGTTTCCTTCGAGCCGGTGACCGACGTTGGCAGCAGCGGAATCCATTCGACGTTGCTGGTCTGCTGCTTCTCCCATTCGGCGATCTTCGCGGCGATGCGATCGTCATAGGTTTTGAGATCGGCTTGCCGCGCGGCGATGTTTTCCTGGCGTTTCTTTTCCATCTCCGTCCGGGCGGGAGCGACCTCGGCTTCGTAGGCGGCGACTTCCGCCTTCGTGCGAGCGATCGACTCATCGCGTTTCTTCATCAAATCGGGAAGTCCCGCGGCAACATCCGTTTCGCGTTTCTTGAGCGAAGCGACGAGCTTCTGATGATCGCCATCAAGTTCCTGGAGCACGTCGGCGAACGCTTTGCGTTCGGTGTCCACGGCCGGCCGATTGAGGACTCGCAGCGCGAGTTCGTTGACGAGCTGCGCGTCATCCGGCTGAGCGGCGACGAGCTTCGTCAGCTCGTTGGTCGGATCAGCGATCGCTTCGGCGATGGTGGCTCCGCTGATCAGTGCCATAATTGGGCCGAGCTGCAAGCCGCCGGAGCGTTCGCACTCGCAGGCGCTCTCGCGAACGGGACGCCCGAAGGTGGCGAAGAAGCCGCTCGGCAAGTCGATTCCGGAATCAGGCAAAGCGGCGGCGCGAGAACCCGCAGCGACTCCGGGAATCTTCGTGATCGTGCCGGTCGCGCGATGCACGGTGTCAAACAGCACCTCGGCCGGCAAGCGCCGAGGCTGAGCGTGCGAGTAGTTGATCTTGTCATCGACGTTGAACGGGTTCGAATCGACCGACAACTGATATGTCCGCGATTTGCAGATCAGCTTCATCACATGCCGCACGTCAAAATTGCTGGCCAGGAATTCCTGTGTCAAATACTCGAGCAGTTCGGGGTTCGTCGGCGGGTTGCCGGCGCGGATGTCGTCGATTGGCTCCATGATGCCGACGCCAAACATGTAACCCCACAGCCGATTGACGTAACTCTTCGCGAAGTACGGGTTGTCCTTCGAGGTGAGCCAGTCGGCGAATTCGAGTCGTCGCGGACGAGGCGGTTGTCCGGCGGCGGGCGCAGCGGGAGTGACTTGGCTGGTCAGAGAGTACGGGAACTTCGGCGGAGTCGGCTGCGACGTTCGCTCGTGCAGAACCTCACCGGCGTTGCGATCAACGACGCTCTCGAATAGCGGTTTCGCGCCTTCGACGGCCGTACCGCCGATGTTGCGATCGCCGCTGGCCGGGTCGCGGTCGAGCCCGTACTGAGCGAAGTACGCGGCGGTCTCGTAGTACTGGTCCTGAGTCCAACGCTCGAACGGATGGTCGTGGCATTTGTTGCAGTTGAAGCGAATCGCGAGAAACAGGTGCGTCGTGTTTTCCATCGTCGCGGTCGCCTCGCGCAGGATTTTGTAGTACGCCGCCTGCGGGACATCTTTGTTGGATCCGGTTGCGGTCACGACCTTCTTGGCGAACTGGTCGTACGGGGTGTTCGCGGTGACTTCGTCGCGAATCCATTTGCGGAACGAAGTCGCTCCTTCGCGAGCCAGGAATTTTCCATTCACCTGCAACAGGTCGGCCCACTTGTTGGACCAGTATTCGACGTAGTCGTCCGAGCCGACCAGCTTGTCGACCAACTCGTCGCGCTTGACCTTCGTGTCGCGAGCGTCCGCCAGGAACGCTTTGACTTGATCGACGCTCGCCGGCAGACCGGTCAGATCGAGGTACACGCGGCGAATGAATTCGGCGTCGGACGCGAGTCCCGACGGTTGAATCTTCATCCGCTGCCACTTGGCGGCGGCGAGCGTGTCGATCTTGTTGTTGGCCGGAGGCTCGGCCCAGACGAAGCCGGTGCGGTCACCCATGACGGTCAACGTCGTGGCGGCATACGAGCCTTCGTAGCGGACGAGCATCGGGGCTTCGCCACGTCGGAGTGATTTCAACAGCCCGCCGCGTTCGGCGGCGGCGACTTCGGTGTTGCCGCTTTCGACGAACGCTTCGCGAGTGACATCGCGAACTCGGCCGTCGGCGTAGGTCGCGAGCACTCGGAGTTGCTGTTTGGCACCGATCAATTGCACGACCGGGTTCTGTGGCAGGACGTCAATCTTGATGACGCGCGGAGTGTTGAGTTCCAGCTTCACACCGTCGGCAACCCAGCGGCGAACGATCTCGTAGTACGGCTCGCCGGGCTGAATGACCTGACCGCCCATGTGCGGCACGGCGGCCGTCGTCTTCAACAGCATCAGGCTGTCATCGGGGGACGCGAGGTTGACGCGCCGCGACGAGAGATCGTCGGTCAGTGCTCGGACGTCGTAGATCGGGTCGTAGCCGCGCAGCGAGAGCTTGAATCCGTTCTTGCCTTTGACCGCTCCGTGACAGGTGCCGGCATTGCAGCCGACTCGCGAGAGGACCGGGTTCACGTCGCGAATGAAATCGGGATGAAACTCGGCCGCGACGCCAGTCACTTCAACCGGAATCGTCACCGCCTGATCGCCAAGCTTCACGACGATCGAGGTTGCTCCGTCGGCGGCGGCTCGGACGATGCCGACGGGCGAGACGGTCACGTTCGCTGTGGCGGCCTGTGTCAGCGCGAGCCGCGTTGCATCGACGCGATCGCCGCTGTCGAGCTTGGCGGTGATGAGCAATTGAACGTAATCGAATGGGCTGGTCAGCTTGATCGTGCTTGGAATGATTTCCAGCCCGACGACCTTCGCGCCGTTGGGGAGCGATTCGGTTTCGAGTTTTTCAGCCGCTGGCTTGAAGTTGGCTGCAAGTTGGCTGGGAGGCGTGCCGGTCGTCGGCTTGATGGGGGCCACCGAGAACTCTTTCGTGACTTGCCCGCTGTTCGCGTCGATCAATCGCACGACACCGTCCGAGCCGGCTGCCGCGACAACGTTCCCGTCGGGGCGGAACGCGACGGCGTACACGTTCGCTTTGACCTCGGTCTTCGCTTCGGTCAGCGCGGCGGCTTTGAAGTGATTTTCGATCGCGTCCTTCTCGGCGGGAGCACGCTCGGCGAATGGCTTCGCGAGCATCGCTTGGATGTTGGCGGGGACTTGAGCCGGATCGAAGCGGAAGACGAAGACTTGTCCACTGCCGTCGAGTGCGCTCGAGGCTGCAAAGCGGAGACCGTCGCGACTGGTGGCGACGCCGAAGATGCGGCCGCGCATCGCGGGCAATTGGCGCAGCAGATTGGCGTCGTCGCCGATTTGCCGAGCGGTCTTGCGATACAGCCGATAAATCTTCGGCACACCATCTGAGCCACCCGCCAGCATCTCATCGCGGTTCGGCAACGAAGCAACCGCTTGAATCCCGCCCTTGAGAGCGCCGGGGGTGATCGACGTGATGTTGTCCACGAACCGTTGCGTGCCGACTTCGGTCAACTTCGCGGTCATGTCACGGCTGACGGAGACCAAGTGGGTGTTGTCCGGCGAGAATCCCGTGTCGAGCACCCAATCGGAGTGCGCGCCGTTTTGCAAAACCTGCTGACCGGTCGTCGTGTCGATCGCGCGCACCAAGTTGTCCGCACCGCCGAAGGCGATCAACTTGCCGTCGGAAGACCAACTGCCGCCGTAAACCGTGTCGAACGTCGCGGTCACTGACAGCGTCAGCTTCTTCGTGGCGACGTCCCAAATCTGAATCTCGCCCATGCGGCCGGGCAGACCGCCCGTCACCGCGAGCCGCGCGCCGTCGGGTGAAAACCGCACCGACTCGATCCGTTCCGACAAGCCGACCAGCCGGCCGATCAATTCGCCGGACTCGGCCTTGGCTAACAGCACTTCGTGGAATCCGGAGATCGCCAGCGTTTGTCCGTCGGGCGAAAAATCGAGCGTCGTGATGACCGGCGGGCGGGTGTATTCGGGTGGGTGATCTTGGTCGTAGCGCTGCTTGGCTCCGGCCGCCGTGTCGTCTTTCGCTCCTTGAGCGATCCACTTTTTGACGATCTCGATTTCGGCGACCGTCAGCGGAGCTTTGCCTTTTGGCATCTCCGCCTTGCCGTCCTTCGGAGTGATGAGTTGCAACAGGTGGCTCGCTTCGGGCTTGCCGGGCGCAACTGCCGCCGAGCCGCTTTCGCCCCCTTTGACGAGCTTGTCGAACGCCGTCATCACATATTGGCCACCCGCCTTCGCGGGCTGATGGCAGCCTTGGCAGTTCGCCTGAAAAATCAGACGGACTTGCTTGTCGAAGCTGACCGCATCGGCCGCCGGAGTCTCCGCCGCGAACAGCGTCGAGCCAGCCGATACGCCGATCAAACTCAAGCACACAACCACAAAACGATGCCCAAGCGCACGCATCGCGACACCTCTTCTTTTGGACCGTTGCCGAGCTTCGCATCCGTCGCGAAACGCTCAACCGGAAATTTGTTGGGTGGGACAGTGGGGTGGGTTCCGAAAGGGCCGCTCCATCTGCGGAACCGCTCGGAAATCGCGGATCAGAGTACCCGATGCCGCCAAGAGAATGCGACTGTCGAGTCGAGGTTTTTTTGGCATCTCCGGCAAGCGGCCGGACCGTTGTCACTTACGACCGGACCAGTCGCGCAGACTGTCCAAATCGGAAAAGGGGTATTTGACGACGTGGTCCGGCTCAAAGCGATGAGCCGTCATCCACGAGAACGTCGCTTGATCCGAGTTGGCCGGATCGGGTTCGGGGAGCGGCTGACCATCCGCTTCGGCGTAAATCGTGCGGACGACGGGGACTCGCGCGGAGGCTTTCGGGACGAGGTCGTAGTCGGTCCCGCGTGTCTGCACGAACCAGGTGTTGTCCCGAAACCCGCTGACCAGTCGTTGCCGCGCGGCGCTGAGCAGTTCCGCACGCCGCGAGTCGGACAGTTCCTGATTCGAGCGAATCAACTGCGACAGCTTCTGCGTCTCCGAGACATCGAAGCTGACCCAGCCATACGGCGGCATGAACGCTTCGAGCTTGCAGTGCGACGGCGAGTTCTTGGGAAAGGCGTTGATGCCGTAAGTCACTCGCGTGGGCTGACCGAGCAGCCGGCCCATCGCGGCGCAGAAGCCGTGGTAGTCGCTGCAATGGCCGCGCTGTTGCTCCAGCCCGTGAACCGAACTCGCCTTGAGCGACGCCTTCACATGGTCGTAGGCGAAATGGCCATCGACCCAAGTCATCACCGAATCGAGATCCTGCAATGGCCCGCGTCGTTGCGGCAAGATTTCGGTCAGCAGCTTTTTGAAGCGAGCATCCGTCACCACCGCTTGCGACTCGTTGCGCTGGTACGGAGCGAAACTCTTCGGCCACTGCTTCACGCTCTGCACGCGCGCGGAATCAAGCTGCCAGCGCAGCTCCCACGAGCGAATGCGGAACTTGTGCCGGATGACTTGGGCACCTTGCGGATTCGCAAACTCGAAATAGGCGAAGCGATTGCCAAACAGCGGCTCGTCGGCGATCTGCGGTTTCACGGCGTCGGGAAACGTTGACAGTTCCGACGACTGCAACTCTTGCCCGTGATCGCTGGGCGGAATTGGCAGCCACACGCTGAGCTTCTTCGTCTTGTACGGAGCCGTCACGGTCACGAGGAATTCGACGTCGTAAGTGACGGGATTGAGCCGCTCGGCCGAGTACGGTTGTTGCGGATCAAGGCTGAGCGGCTCATCAGCCCGCGACACCACGACGAAACCCAAGAGAAATACGATCGTCAACAAAAATCTCTTCACGAGGACACTCCTTCCGACGCGGAGAACGCCGGTCGAATTCCGAACTCGTACAACCCGCCACCGCAAGCGGCTCCCAAAATGGGAGCGACGATGTAAACCGTCAGCCAACTCCAATCATCCTGTCCGGGCAACGCGACGCTGCCCCAACCCGCGAGCGACGCGAACAGCCGTGGACCAAAGTCGCGAGCGGGATTGAAGCACGCCTGCGTCAGCGGCGCAATCACCGAGATCAGCACCGCCACCGTCAGTCCGATAAAAATCGGAGCTTGTCCGGCAGCCGGCTTTCCTCGATTGCGTTCGTCCGTCAGCGCGAACACAACGAAGCCCAGAATTAACGTGCCGAATAGCTCGGCGAGAAACGCCAAACGCGGTGATCCGAGTGCCCGCCACTCAGCACGCTTCTCGGCCGAATACGGTTCGTTGCCCGACGCCAACCCACTGGGGTTCGGGAAATACTCGCCGTAGCACATGGCGGTCACTTCACTGCCTCGTTCGCCACGAATGACTCCCTTTTCGCGCTCCTTCGCCGCGAGCTGCGGGCCGAACAACACAAACAACAGTCCGGCCGCCAGCATCGCTCCAACCAATTGAGCGGCGATGAATGGCAGCACGCGACTCTTCGGGAAGCCGCGCCAAATCGCGAACGCCAATGTCATTGCCGGATTGATGTGCGCGCCGCTCACGCCGCCGACCGCGTAGATCGCCAACATGATCGCCACGCCCCACACGATCGCCACTTGCCACAAGCCTTGCTGAGCCCCCGTCAGCACTGCTGCATGGACCGCTCCGCAACCAAAGAAGATCAACAGAAACGTGCCGAACACCTCGGCGACGATCTGGCGCGGCAAACTCGGAAATGTTTCACGACTCACATTGGACTCCGACTCCAGGTGACAATCACTGTTTCCAGACGATCAATGACGCGAGCAGAATATCGAACGAGACCACTCACCGAAAACTAGCAACCTCAAAATGAGATGCCGAGGATCAATTCTACCTGCTACCCGATGCCGCGATCCTTCGCAGACTTCGCCACACACCTTGGCTGCCATGCCCTGTTCGATCAAATACACGATGACACGTGAACGGCATATCCCTGCGACGTCAGACCACTCGGCGAAATTCCGCGTCCAAGCCGTTCGCCAGAAACTGCATCACGCTCGGAGCCAGATGATTGAAGTACTCCCACGAGTGCCCGCCATGCGACGTCGTGAAGTCGCGCTCGAAGGGGACGCCCGACGAATTCAATTTGCTGACGAGCTTCTCGACGCCCGGCAACGCGTCGCGGTCCGTCGGGTCGCATGCGAGAAATTGATGCCGGGGCCAATTCAAGCCTTGCACCTGCAACGTCGCTGTCTGCTGCCGAGCCGCCTCTTGGTCGGCGAACATCTCGTCGAGCGGCAGTCCCTGCCCCAGCCACTCTTGAATGTCGATCACGGGCGAGAGTGCCGCGATGACGGGAAATTCGTTCGGGTGCCGATAGGCCAACTGCAACGCGCCTTGTCCGCCCATGCTGACACCGAACGCCGCCAGCGCCGGAGGCTTCACGTTCCAAGTCGTCTCGATCCACGGCAGCACGTTCGAGCGGAGGTGTCCGATGGGAGACAACTCGGCATCGAATTCCGGACAGACCACTGGCAGCCACCACGAGCGTTTGCCGTGCGGGCAGATCGCTCGCAGGCCGATGCGTTCGAGTTCGGCGGAGTACGCTGCGTTGCCGGCGAGCGTCTGCAAGCCGTGCCCGTGCAAGAAGAGAACGACTCGCGCGGGATCGCTCGGGCGTGACGGTTCAAAGATATCTGCCGCCTTGCCGGCGATTTCGAGGGTTTTCCAACCGGACACGAGAAACCTTTGGGATCGGAGTTCCACTTGATTCGTCACGCAGTGCAGAGTGAAGACTGCAAAGTGCAAAATCAAGATGCTGAGGGAGATGGACGACGTCGGACATTCTTCACGGTGCCGTCGTCACTCTGCACTTTGCACGGTTCTCATCGCCCGAACATCACGTCAGTACGTCGCGCAGGACGTGGCCATGCACGTCGGTTAGGCGGCGTTCGATGCCGTTGTGATAAAAACTCAGCCGTTCGTGATTCAGGCCGAGCAGATGCAGGATCGTGGCGTGCAGGTCGTAGATCGTCGCGGCGTTGTCAATCGCTTGATGACCGAACTCGTCGGTCGCGCCGTACGAGAACGGAGCCTTCACCCCCGCTCCGGCCAGCCAGACGGTGAAGCCTTTCGGGTTGTGATCGCGGCCGTTGGCTCCCTTTTGGAAGGTCGGCATTCGACCGAACTCCGTGACCCACGCGACGAGCGTGTCTTCGAGTAGGCCGCGCTGTTTGAGGTCGCGCAGCAGCGCGGCACACGGTTGATCGAAGATCGGCGCGTGAACGGAATACTGCTGCTGAAGAGTCTTGTGTCCGTCCCAATTGCCGACCCCTTCGCCCATCGCGTACGAGCCGTTGAAGAGTTGCACGAATCGCACGCCCCGCTCGATCAGTCGTCGAGCCAGCAGACAATTCCGCGCGAAGCCGGCTTTGTTCTTGTTCTCGTCCTGAGTGCCGTAGGCTTCGTGAGTCGATTTCGATTCGGCTTCGAGGTTCGCGACCGTCGCCGCGCTGAGCTGCATCTTCGCCGCGAGTTCGTAGCTGGCGATCCGCGCGAGCAACTCGGAGTCGCCCGGATTGCGTTCGAGATGCTTTTCGTTGAGCCGTCGCAGGAAGTCGCGCGTCGCCACGTCGGTCGATTCCGAGATCTCCGGCGGACGGCGCAGATTCGGGATCGGCTTGTCGGCGGTGAACGGCGTCCCTTGAAAGGCGGCGGGCAGAAACTTCGAGTTCCAATGACTCGCGCCGATCTGCGGCACGCCCCGCGGATCGGGGATCGCCACAAACGCCGGCAAGTCGGAACACTCGCTCCCCAGCGCGTAGCTGACCCAGCAGCCAGTTCCCGGAAAGCCGTCGAGGATGAAGCCGGTGCTCATCTGGTTTTCGGCCGGCCCGTGCGTGTTTGATTTCGCGGTCATCGAATGGATGAAGCACATCTCGTCGGCGAGACCAGCGATGTTCGGCAGCAAGTCGCTGATCATCTTGCCCGACTCGCCGCGCGGTCGGAACGGCCACAGCGGCTTGATCAGATTGCCGTTCTCGCCCTGAAACGTGATGAGCTTGTCGCTGCCCGGCATCGGCGTGTCGTGCCGTTTGACCAACTCCGGCTTGTAATCAAACGTGTCGACGTGACTCATCGCGCCGGAGCAGAAAATCATCAGCACGCGATTCGCTCGTCCCGCGAAATGCGCCGGCCGAGAGGCATACGGAGTCGCCGGGTTAATCTTCGGCCGGATCGGCGCTCGGTCTTCCGCCGTCAGTCCGTGTTGTGCGAGCAACGTCGCCAGCGCGAGACCGCTCAACCCGTTGGCTGAGTCGTTCAAGAAACGACGCCGGTCGAGCAACCGCAAACCAGTCGGTGAAATCTGTGGGACCGTCATGCCTGATAAAGTAACCCGAAGCGTCAGCGAGGGCGAGCGTTCTCAACGGGTCGATTCAGTGAGTGACGTTCCGTCGATTGCTCGCCCTCGCTGACGCTTCGGGTTACTTTTGAGCCGATGATTCTGACTTCGATCAATCTGCTTGCGTTCGGCTTCGCCAGTCCTGCTTTGCTGGGTTGGTTGGCGTTGGCGGCGGTGCCGGTGTTGATTCACTGGTTGTTTCGCCGCCGCTATCGAGAAGTCACTTGGGCGGCGATGCAGTTCTTACACGCGGCGGCTCGCAAGCAATCGCGGCGGACTCGGCTGGAACAATTGCTGTTGCTGGCGGCGCGAGTCTTGATCCTCGCGATGATTGTGTTCGCGTTCGCGCGGCCGCGCTGGGCAGATGCCGGCAAACTCGCGCGGGAGACACCGCCGACACTGCGAGTGATTGTGTTCGATGTGTCGCTGAGCCTGGGACGCAAGCTGGCTCGCGAAGACGCCAACGCAGCGGCGACGTTCACCGGCGAGACATTGTTCGAGGCCAGCAAGGCGATTGCTCGCGAGGTGGTCCGCAAGAGTCCCTCCGGCGACCGCTTCGCGTTGGCACGCATCGCCGGTTCAGAGCCGCGTTTGCTGATCCGTCAGCCGACGCTCGTCGCCAGCGGCGTGCTGGACGAGATCGACCGGATACCGCTGACATTCGAGCGAGGCGATGTCGCAGCGACTCTGCGGCAAGTCCCCGAACTGATCGCGGCCAAACAGCCACACGAACGCTGCGAGGTCGTTGTGATCTCCGATTTTCAAGCGGATAACTGGTCCGAATCGGAGACCGCGTTCACGGCGTTCGCCGACCGTGCATCGATTGTGCTGATCGACGTCGGCTTGTCGCTGCCGGACAACGCGGCGGTTGTCGGCCTGACCACTGCCCCGCCGATCCTCGCGGCCGAGCAACCGATGTCCGTGACCGTCACGCTCCGCAATGCCGGGACTGTACCGCTCACCGCGCGGCGCGTTGAGCTGCGCATCGACGAGCAACTGGCGGACTCGCGGCGAGTGGATTTGCCGCTCGGCCAAGACGCGACGGTCGAGTTTGCACTGGCGGCACCGGCGGCGGGCGAGCACACGTTGTCGGTGCGACTTGAAGAGGACTCGTTGCTCGCCGACAACGAACGCTGGCTGCCACTCAGCGTGCGATCGGAGTTGAGCGTGCTGCTGGTCAACGGCCGCCCTTCGGCCCGGCCGCGCGACGCGGCGACGTTCTTCGTCGAGCAAGCGTTGTCTCCCAAATCCGCCGACCGCGCGGCGAGTTCGCGATGGCTGCGAGTGACGACGGTGCCGGATTCCGAACTGCCGAACGTCGAGCTTGACCGTCACGACGTCGTCTTCGTTTGCGATGTCGGCACGTTGACGGAATTGGACGTCGGACGCCTGCGCCGCTTTGCGGAGAACGGCGGAGGAGTCATCGCGTCACTCGGTCCGACAGTCTCGGTCGAGAGACTCAACGAAGTCGCGTTTGGTTCGCGTGGGCTGATGACGCTGCGATTGAACGAGATCGTCACGAGCATGAACGCCGACGGCACGCCGTCCGTCTTTGGTTTCGACCCCGGCGACTTTACACATCCGCTGCTGCGCGAGTTTCGCGGCAATCCCGGGGCCGGCTTGGAAGCCGCGCTGATTCGGCAATACGTTCGCGTCGTGGTCAACTCGAACAGCATCGGCCACGACGTCGCGCTGCGATTCTCAACCGGCGATCCGGCGATCGTGACTCAGCCGCTCGGCCGAGGTCGCTGCGTGCTGGTGACGACATCCCTCGATGAGACGTGGGGCGAGTGGGCCATCTGGGCGGCAGGCTTCGTCCCACTGATCCACGAGCTGACCGAATACGCGGCTGCCGGACGCTCCCAGCCGCGCGAAGCATTGGTCGGCGAACCGATACAGCGCGACATTCCGAGCGGCTCGACCACCATCACGCTGACGACGCCCGATGGGGTTGCGAGAATATTGACGCCAATGGACCGCGAGGGCCGGTCGCGGCTGGTCATTAACGACACCTCTCGCCCCGGCAACTACACGCTGACGAGCGGGACCGTCGAACGATTCGCAATCAACGTCGATTCACGCGAGAGCGATCCGCGGCGGATTGATCCACGCGAGTGGGCGGAGTCACGCAGCGGCGAACCGGATCACCGGATCGTCGTTCGTCGCTCAGACTCGCCGGTGCCGACAGCGCGCGACGACTCGGAGCCAGTCACGAATTCGTTGACGCTCGAACTGCTCGCAGCCGTGCTGGCACTGCTGTTGGTCGAGCAAGCCTTGGCTTGGCGCTTTACGGTCGGCGCCGTGGTCGCAATCCTCTCGCTCGTGCTGGCCGCAATTTGGACAGCGACGCGATTTTTCTAGGCTCTATCCGGTCAATCAGCCGCAGGCCGCTAGCGCCCCGTGGCGGATCATTCACTTGAACTCGGCGTCCACCTAGCCCCTAACCCCGAATCCTCACCCATGCCCGAAACCATCCAAGCCAGCATCTACGACTTTCCGCAGTACTACGAGCTACTGTTCGGCTCCGACTGGCGCGCGGAGTTCCACTTCCTGCGAGAGTGTTTCGAGAAACACGCGACTCGCAAGATCCGCAAAGTCTTCGAGCCGGCGTGCGGGACTGGCCGCCTGCTGCTGCAATTCGCGAAGGCAGGGAACAAAGTCAGCGGCAACGATCTCAACGTGAAGGCAGTCGCGTACTGCAACGAGCGATTGAAGAAGTACGGCTTCTCCAAGAGCGTGACCGTCGGAGACATGTCCGACTTCCGGCTCAAGCAACCGGTCGATGCCGCGTTTAACACGATCAACACGTTTCGACATCTGCCAACTGAGGAAACGGCGGAGGCGCATTTGAAGTGCATGGCGGCGGCGCTGGCTCCGGGAGGAATTTACGCCCTCGGCCTGCACCTGCTACCGACTCGCGGACCGCACGACGACGAGGAATCCTGGATCGCTCGGCGCGGGCATGTGCAAGCCTGCTCGCGGATGTGGTCCAAGAAAGTCGATCGCAAGGGCCGGATGGAATACCTCGGTATGACGCTCGATATTTGGATGCCGACAAAACATTTTCGGATCGAAGATGAGATGCACTACCGGACTTACACGGCGGTCCAGATGTCCGACCTGCTGTCGCGAGTCCCCGAACTCGAACACGTCGCGACGTACGATTTCGCCTACGACCTGAAGAAACCCGTGAAGATTGGGCCGATGACTCAAGACATCGTGTTGATTCTGCGGCGGCGAGCGTAGTCCCGCCGTCAGGTGACAGGCCTTCTGAAACAACCGCCGGAAGGCAGAACTACGAACTTTTGCTGGCCCTTTTGCCGATACCCAGTTACGATCAGCCGCGACTGATGCGTTCTCTTTTGGCATGTGAGGGTCTCGGACCATGCTGACGATGCTCGGAAGCCCGCGACGTTGTTGCGATGGAATCACTCGGCGAGAGACGCTGAAGGCCGGGGCACTGTCAGCACTCGGCGGCTTTGGACTGCCGCAAATGCTGGCGGCCGAGCAAGCTGGTCACGTCGGACACGCGAAGGCGAAGAACGTCATCTTCATCTTTCTGCTCGGCGGCGCGGCGACGCAGGACATGTACGACCTGAAGCCGGAAGGCCCGTCGGAGACACGCGGCGAGTTCCGGCCGATCGCGACCAACGTCCCCGGCATCGACGTCTGCGAACATTTGCCGCAGTTCGCGCAATGGGCGCATCGCACGGCGTTCATTCGGACGATCAACCACAAGGCCGGCTGCCACAACTGCCTGCCCTGCTACACCGGCTACGACTTGATGCCGCCCGATCAGCACCCGCGCGACACCGATCCGCCGAGCATGGGGTCCGTCTGCGAGTACCTCAGCGCGGGACAGAAGAAGCTGCCCGATTACGTTTTCATGCCGGTGTGGCTCGGCTGGGGCCAAGCGTTTCGCCGAGCCGGTCCGTACGGCGGATTCCTCGGCAAGCGGTTCGACCCGCTGACGACCGAGTCGATGCCGTACCACGACAAGGACTCCTTCGCGCCGTCGCCGGGCAATCCGCAGATAGTCCGCGGAGCACCGCTGCTGCCGAACAGCATGTTGAACGATGGCATGACGGTGGATCGTTTGAACTCGCGCCGGTCGCTGTTGCAACAGATCGACGATGAACGTGGCAAAGCGGAGCAAGCTCTCGCGACCGCGTCGTTCGACCGCAATCAGCAGCGAGCGTTCGATGTGCTGACCTCGTCGAAGCTCCGCACGGCGTTCGATCTCACACTCGAAGATCCGAAGACGGTCGATCGCTACGGCAACACGCTGTTCGGCAATTCGACGCTGATTGCTCGGCGGCTGATCGAACAGGGCGTGCGCTTCGTGAACGTGACGTGGGATTTGTTCTGGGGACCGGTCAACGTCGATTACGACGCCTGGGACACTCACCAGAAAAATTTTCACATCCTGAAAAACAACAAGCTGCCGGGCTTCGATCAAACGATGTCGGCGTTGATGGAAGATTTGCAGGCTCGCGGTCTGTTGGACGAAACGCTGATCTGCGTCACCAGCGAGATGGGCCGCACTCCGCGAGTGAACGGCAACGCGGGCCGCGACCATTGGACGAACTGCTACGGCTCGCTGCTGGCCGGAGCCGGCATTCGCGGCGGCACCGTCTACGGAGCGTCCGATTCGCAAGCCGCGTATGTGAAGGACAAGCCGGTTCGTCCGGCCGATTTGTGTGCGACGATCTATCGCTGCCTCGGCATCGACCCCGAATTGCGTGTCCCGGATCACAACAACCGCCCGGTCGAAATTGCTCAGGGCGGCCAGCCGATCGAAGAAGTGCTGGCGTGAGAAGCAACGAAGAATGAAGAACGGCGAATGATTCTCCGGATCGTTTCATTCCTCATTTTACGTTCCCAGTTTTTCATTCTTCATTCCTTTCCCCCTTTCGCTTTGACCAATGGGGAGGCCACTTCTATATTGGGCAGCCATCAAAGCTTTCCCATACGACCGGAACGAGTCCTCCCTCGCCATTGGTCGCTGACGTGACAGGACGTGACGCCAGAGACTCCTACCTTCCTAGGCGTGAGGTGCATGTTGAAACGTAGTCACTCTGTCCCCTGCTTCCTGGCCAGCGTTGTCCTGCTCGCTGTTGCGAGTCAGGTTTCGGCTCAGGCTCCCGCGATCACCTACACGACGCCACTGGCTTTGAAGCCCGGCCAGCCGAACGACCTGAAATTGCAGGGTGGAGCTCTGGTTGGTCCAACGCAGTTGTGGACGAGCTTCGCCGCCCAGACCGTCCTCAAACCGGACGTGCCAATGAATGGCATGAACGCGGCCGAGTGCGTCTACTCCGTGACCGTTCCCAGCGATGTGCCGGTCGGCATCTATGGCGTCCGAGTCGCCACCGCCAACGGCACTTCCCCGATTCGACTGGTCGTGATCGACGACTTGCCTTCGGTCGCTCAAGCGGCAGGCAACGGTGTGCCGACGGGCGCTCAGGCATTAACGCTGCCGACGGCCGTCGATGGACAGGTCAGCAATTTGGGTCAGCATTATTTCAAGTTCACAGTCGCCGCCGGGCAACTCGTGACGTTTGATCTGCTCGCGCGGCGAATCGGATCGACGCTCGATCCGATGATTCGGTTGCTCGACGCGAAGGGACGCGAACTGGCCTACAGCGACGACGTTGCTGGTCTCCGTTCCGACAGCCGGCTGTGCTACCAATTCAAAGACGCGGGCGAGTACATGCTCGAAGTCCGCGACATCCGTTTTCAAGGGAGTGCGAATCACTTCTTCCGGCTGCGAATCGGCGACTTCCCGTGCGTGACGGTGCCGTACCCGCTGGCCGCGAAGAAGGGTGCTCCGGCGAACATCAACTTTGCCGGACTGCATCTCGATGGAGTGCAACCGGCCGTTGTGAATTTCCCCGCCGATGCGACCTTTGCCTGGGCGTCGGTCGGAGCCAAGCGAGCCAACGGAGCCAGCAGCGGCTTTGCACAGATCGCAGTCAGTGATCGCGACGAGTTTCTCGAAACCGAACCGAACGACGATCCGAAAGCTCCGAACCGAACAGATCTGACTCAGGGCATCAACGGCCGTTTCGACAAGGTCGGCGACATTGACCACTTCGTCTTCGCCGCCAAGAAGGGTCAAGCGATGACCTTCACCGGCATCACCCGGCGACAAGGCTCGCCTGCGGCACTGATGATGCGGTTGCTCAACGCGGCTGGTGGACAAGTTGCCGCGAAGGAAGACTTCGGCGCGATCGACCCGACTTTCGATTTCACATTCCCGGATGACGGCGACTACACGCTCGCCGTGCAAGATCTGCATCGCCAAGGGGGAACGCAGTACGCCTACCGCATCGTGGCGACTCCCCTGCAAACGGATTTCACATTGTCCGCGTCGGCCGACACGCTCAATGTCGTCGCTGGCGGCACGTCGTTGATCACGGTTACGGCGGTGCGAAAGGGTTACGCGGGCACGATCAATGTCTCCGCGATCGACCTGCCAGCCGGAGTCATCAGCAGTCCGACGTTCATTGGCCCCGGCCGCGACAACGCCGTGCTGACATTGCGATCAACGCCCGAAGCCGCCGCTGGCAAGGTCGCTCTCGCCAAGATCGTCGGCACTGCGAAGATCAACAACGCGGACTTTTCGTCGGTCGCTACCGTGTCGCCCGCATTGACGACGCTGTTCGCGGGCTTGCCGTGGCCGCCGCAGAATTTGACCGGATCATTCGCCGTCGGCGTTGCTCCGAAGTTGCCGATCAGCCTGACCGCCGAACCAGCGGAATTGGTCTTCGGCAAAGATCTCACCGCGACCGTGAAGATCAAGGTCGCCCGCCAAGACAAATTCGACGAGGCGGTCACGATCGCGATCACTCCGGTTGCTCCCGCCGGTTTGCCCGCCGGTATCACTGCCGCAGTGAAGCCGATCGCCAAGGGGACGAATGAAATCGACATCGTCTTCACCGCGAACGCACAGGCTCCGCTCGGCGAGTTCACCGCGGTGCTGACCGGTGCGATCAACCAGAACAACGTCAACACGACGCAACCGACGCCCGGCATCACGTTGCGACTGCGGTCACCGTTTGAGGTGGCTGTCAAACTGGACGCCGACAAGATCGCTCGCGGCGGCACTTTGAAAGGCAAAGTCACGATTGATCGCAACCCGGCGTTCAAAGGTCCAATTACACTGACGTTGCAAAACCTCCCGAAAGGCGTCACCGTCCCCGCCGCGACTGTTGCGGAGGGAGCCGCTGAAGCCGAGATCGTCCTGACCGTCGCCGCTGACGCAGCTCAAGGAGCCGTCAACAATATCAACGTCAAAGGAGACGCGATGAACGGTGCCGCCAAACTCACCGGCACATCACCGAACATCGCACTGACCGTCGAGTAATCAAAACCGAAAAGCAGATTGCCACGAAGGAACACCAAAGAGCACAAGAAATCGTTACCGCCTTTTCTTTGTGGTCTTTGCGATCTCTTGTGGCGAACTGAAACCAATTCTTTGAGGGTTTCGCCATGACTCAGCCAAGACTGTTCGCCAGTACTTTTGCGGTCGTGAATTTGATCGCGATCACGGTGTTCGCCGCAGATCCCGGAGCGATCTCGCTCGATCCGGGCAAGTTTGAGTTGCGAGGCGGTCGCGCCCAGCAGCAGCTTGTCGTCAGCGGCACGTTCAGCGCGGATGACATTCGCGACCTGACGAACGCGGGCGTCCAATTCGCCTCGTCGAATCCAGCGGTCGTGAAGATCGAAGGGACGCTTGCGAAGCCGGTCGCTGACGGGACCGCTCAGATCACAGCAACGCTGGGCGCTCTCAAGGCCACGACGGAAGTGACCGTCAAAGAGATGGCGATGCCGTCGCCAGTCAGCTTTAAGAACGACACGCTCGCCGCGCTCACCAAAGCCGGTTGCAACATGGGTGCTTGCCACGGATCGCCGTCCGGCAAAGGCGGGTTCCGTCTGTCTCTGCGAGCCTTCGATCCGACGATCGACACGCTCACGTTGCGATCTGAGTTCATGCAACGCCGCGTCAACACCGTGCAACCCGACGAAAGCTTGCTGCTGAAGAAGCCGCTGATGGAAGTCGCTCACGGTGGTGGTCGCCGACTGAAGAAAGGCGACGCACCGCACAAGGCGTTGCACGGCTGGATCGGCGAAGGACTGCGGATGGACGCCGACGGCGTGCCGGATCTCGTCAAGATGGAAGTCTTCCCGAACAAGCGCATCTTCAAGCCGGCCGCGAAGGATCAGCAGCTCGTGGTGATGGGCACCTACACCGATGGCAGCGTTCGCGACATCACGGCGTTGACCGTCTTCAGTTCGTCGAACGAACAAGTCGCCAGCGTCAATGAGACCGGCTTGGTCTCGAAGGGTGGCCGCGGCGAAACCGCGATCCTCGCCCGCATCCTCGACAAGATGACGACCAGCTACATCACTTTTCTGGAAGACGTCCCCGGCTTCGCCTGGAACAACCCGCCGCCGAACAACTTCGTGGACAACCTCGTCTTCGAGAAGTTGCAGCAGCTTCAGATTCTGCCGTCTGATCTGTGCTCCGACGAAGAATTCCTCCGCCGCGTTTATCTCGACGTGACTGGCCGCTTGCCGACGATCGAGGAATCGACCGCGTACCTCGCCAGCCCCGCCGCCGACAAACGAGCACTACTGATCGACACGCTCGTCGAGAGTGACGACTTTGCCGACTTCTGGACGCTGAAGTGGACCGACATCTTGCGATCGAACAGCAAGAAGGTCACGGCCATCGGCACGCACAAATTCCGCCGCTGGGTCTACGACGGAATCCGCACCGACAAGCCGTTCAATCAGTTCGCTCGCGAACTGCTAACCGCCAGCGGCAGCGTCTTCGAGAACCCGGCCGCAAACTACTGGCGAGCCAGTCGTGACCCGAACGACGCCGTCGAGACGACCGCGCAGCTTTTCCTCGGCATCCGCATTCAATGTGCGAAGTGCCACAACCATCCGTTCGAGCGTTGGTCGCAAGACAACTATTACGGCATCGCCGCCGCCTTCACGCGGATCGCTCGACAGAAGGGCGACACCGCCGACGAGGAAATCATCTACCCGATGCCGACCGGCGAGATCACTCAGCCGCGCACCGGCAAGCAAATGAAAGTGCATCTGCTGCTCAAGGGAGACGTCGATGACGCCGTCGGTCAGGACCGCCGCGAAGTCTTCGCCGGTTGGCTGACCTCAGGTGACAACCCGTTCTTCGCCCGTGCCGCAGTCAATCGCATCTGGGGCCATCTGCTCGGCCGAGGCATTGTCGAGCCGGTCGATGACTTCCGCGACTCGAACCCGCCGTCGAATGCCAAGCTGCTGGATGAGCTCGCCTCGCAGTTCGTGAAGAACAACTTCAGCCAGAAGTTCGTGGTGAAGACGATCCTCAAGAGCCGGACCTATCAGCTCAGCAGTCGCAAGAATAATTTCAACAAGGACGATGAGCTTTACAACTCGCACTCGAACACGCGGCTGCTCTCGGCCGAGCAACTGCTTGACGCGATCTGCCAAGTCACGAACGTGCCAGAGACCTTCGCCGGTCTGCCACCCGGCACGCGAGCCGTCTCGCTGGCCGATCCTCCGACCGACCACTACTTCCTGAAGATCTTTGGCCAGCCGCAACGCGAGATGGCCTGCCAATGCGAACGCTCGAACGAGTCGAACCTGTCGCAGGCTCTGCAAATGATCAACGGCCCCACGGTTCACGGAAAGCTCCGAGCCGACACCGGCCGCATCGCGATCTTCGCGAAGGAGAACAAGCCGGACGATGAGGTCATCACGACGTTGTACCTCTCCGCGCTGTCGCGCAAGCCGACGCAAGCCGAACTCGACGCCGCGAAGAAGCATATTGCCGCGCAGCAAGATCGCCGCTTGGCCTTGGAAGACGTGGGGTGGGCGATCCTGAACTCGAAGGAGTTCTTGTTCCAGCACTGATCTCGCCAAGAATCCCAGAGCGATCGTTCTGCCCTCATCATTCTGCCAACAAGATTTGGCAGAACGATGGGGGCAGAATCATTTGGTGGGTGAGTGGTCACACTGTCGATCCGTGTCGGATCACGATAGAAATTTGGCGGTTTGGAAGAATTCGAGATCGTCGATCCCGAGCGGCCTGAATCATGCCTGTTCCCCAGCCAGTCGCGTCCATTGAACCAACCCCTCCGGCAATCGCAGCGCCGGCTGGGTCTGTGGTGACAAGCGACGCCGTATCGGCAACGTCTGCTGTCGAAGCCGGCGCGATCGCGGAGAAGAAGCTCCGTAGCCCGCTCGTGCAATTGGCTCAAGCAGAGAGCGTTCCGACGAGTTGGTTGTGGATGAACAAGCATGATCAGTTGTTCGTCGGCGTCTTCGCGGCGGTGTTCTTGGCGCTTAGCGGCTATCACTGGGCGACGCTCGGCGGGTGGGGGATGCGGCCGATCGAACTCGACCGGTTGCCGGCTCGGCAGTACGACTTTCGTATCGACATCAACTCGGCCAGTTGGGTCGAGTGGACTCAGATCGAAGGCATCGGCGAGTCGACCGCTCAGAAGATCATTGCCGACCACGAGACCAACGGTCCGTTTCGTAACGTGAAAGATTTGCTGCGCGTCAAAGGGATCGGGCCGAAGACACTGGAGAAGATGCAGCCGTTCCTGCGCGAGACGATTGACAAGACCAGCGAGGACACAACGGCCCCTTAATTTGGATGCACGATCGGTGCGGTGCTCCAGTTCCTGTGTTGGGCCGAAGGGCGTTGCACGAGATTGCAAAATGAGAATTGCGAATCTCAATTTGCAGGACAGCGTTCGCACGAGTGGCGACCGTTCGCACGAGTGGCGACGTGCGATTGGCCGAGTTACCGTCTCGTTATCGAGATCCCGATTTCAGAGGCTGTTGAGTTTTGGAGCTGTCGCATGAGTCGTGCCGAAGACCTGACCCTGGTTCGTGAGTACACGCAGGGCGACAGCCTCATCAAACACATGCTGGCGGTCGAAGCGGCGATGCGGGCGTACGCTCGGAAGTTCGGCGAGGACGAGGACAAGTGGGGCACCGTCGGTTTGCTGCACGACTTCGATTACGAGCGCTGGCCGAATCCGCCCGATCATCCGCTGCAAGGTGCGAAGATTTTGAAGGAGCGCGGGTACTCAGACGAAATCATTTATGCGATCAAGTCCCATGCGAGTTACCTGACCGATTGCCCGCGCGTGTCGCGGCTGGACAAGGCGTTGTTCGCGTGTGACGAACTGTGCGGCTTCATCACTGCCTGCGCGCTCGTGCGGCCGAACCGGCTCGAAGAACTCGAACCGAAGAGTGTTCGCAAAAAGATGAAGCAGGCGTCGTTCGCCGCGGCCGTCCATCGCGAAGACATCACCGAAGGGGCCACCAATCTGGGCGTGGAACTCGACGAGCACATTGCATTTTGCATCGTCGCCCTGCGTGAAATCGCAGCGGATTTGGGGCTGTTGCCGGTCGCGGCCGTGGACTAACCCGCAGCGCCAGCGAGGGCGAATGCTTCAATCGCTCCCAATTCCGCGTTTCTCGACGTGCGCCCTCGTTGGCGCTGCGGGTTCGTGAGCGACAAGCCGTGTTGCCTCATTTCGGAAACGTCAGCTACAAGCCTGCCCCCTCGAAGGATGGTCCGCCACAGGCGGACTGCACGTCCGGCCGGGGAGTCCGCCTGCAGCGGACCCACCTCTAACACAAAGCGGGTTTCCAAGGATGGGAAAGCCTCCATTCACCTTGTTGCTGACTTGCGCCGGGCGCAAGGTCTCGCTGGTGAATCAATTTCGCCAGGCGTTCGACGAACTGGACCTCGATGGCCAGATCATCGGCGTTGATTCGTCAACGCATTCGGCGGTGCTGAGCGTCTGCGACAAGTCGTACATCATTCCCCGCTGCGATCATCCGGAGTATGTGCCGACGCTGCTCGACGTGTGTCGGCGGCATCGCGTGCAATTGCTGCTGCCGCTGATCGACATCGACTTGCTGGTGCTGGCCGAGCATCGCGAACGGTTTCGCGAGGCGGGCACGTTGGCGATGGTCTCGTCGCTGCCGGTGGTCCAAGTCTGCCGCGACAAGGCGAGCACGTCGCGGTTCTTTGAAGAACGGGACATTCCGACCGTCCGCAACTTGTCGATCGAAGATGTTCGCGACGGCGGTGTGCTGTATCCCGTCTTCATCAAGCCGGCGAACGGGTCGGGCAGCCAGCACGCGTACAAGATTCACAACCGCGAGGAATTAGATTTCTTCGTGCGCTACGTCCCACAGCCGATGCTGCAAGAGTTCGCGCTGGGGCAGGAATACACCATCGACGTCTTGTGCGATCTCGATGGCCGAGTCATCAACGCGGTCCCGCGCCGCCGGTTGGAAGTCCGCGCCGGTGAGATCAGCAAGGGAGTCACCTGCAAGGATTGGCGAATCATCGACGCGACCGTCGATTTGGCGACGAAGCTCGGCGGAGTCGGGCCGTTGACCGTGCAGTGCTTTGCGGGTGACGAAACCGATTCGGCGATTCGCTTCACCGAGATCAATCCGCGCGTCGGTGGTGGTCTGCCGCTGTCGATCGCGTCGGGCGCGAACTACCCAAAACAAATCATCCGCATGGCGCTGAGACAAACGATCGAGCCGTGCATTGGCGACTTTGCCGACGAGTTTTACATGTTCCGTTATGAGGAGGGGGTGTATGTCCCCGGAGCGAATCTCGCGGACATCCCCTGTCTGCGCGAAGTCACTCAGCGCCG
>QWQF01000314.1 GCA_003669125.1 Planctomycetota bacterium | reverse complement strand
CGATTGATGCCGTCCGGCCAGCACATGCCCCAAGTACCGCACCATTTGAAATGTCGAGCCTCGCTCGAAAAGGCACAAGTCCAACTGCCCGTCCACCGCAGTGGCCTGCGGAGCGAACGGAATCCCGTAGGCGTACTTCGGCAAGTTGACCGCCAGCAACAGTCGCGCGATTCGCGGTTGCGGCTCGTCATTCACGAACACTCGCACTGGCGGATGTTCGTACTTGCGAATCGAATTCCAGATCGGCGGCAGGTAGTGCCATTTGCGAATGTTGCCCCGCCGACTCGCGTGCGCTCGGTGCAAGACCGCCGCATCGAAACCGCAACTCGCCATCAACGTGAAGCGTCGCCCATTGAGTTGTCCCAGATCCAGGCTTCGCCGCGAGCCGCTTGCGATCAACTCGGCGACTTGCGCTCCCGACGGCTGAATTTTCAGATACTTCGCCAGCAGATTCTCTGTCCCCAGCGGCAACGTCGCGAGCGGCAATCCCGGATACCGATTGACCACGTCGCCAATCGTCCCATCGCCTCCCGCCGCGACCACACAGACGAGTTGCTCTCGCGCCGCAGGATCGGCCAGCTTCGCCTGCATGCGTTCACGACTCGCAAACAGCCGCGGCCGAATCCCGTGCCGTTTCAACTCGCGAATTAATTCCAGCAAGACGCCGCGACGCGTACCCGTCCCCGAAGTCGGATTCCGCTGAATCGCCACCCATGGACGCTTCATGGCAACACCTCCAGCAGGTCGGTGAGTCGCCGCAACTCCGCGTGATCCGCCTCACGCCGCAGGTGCATCGCCGCGATGCCGGCCGCTCGCGCCGATTCCACATCGTTCACCAGATCGTCACCGACCATCAGTACCTCACTTGAATCGCATTCCGCGGCCTCGACGACAGCGGAATAAAAACCGCGGTGCGTCTTTCGGTACCCGACCAACGACGAGATGACTCGGCAGCGGACGTCTCGCAATTCGGCCAGTCCATTGCAGACGCGATTCAGTCTCGCATCAAAATTCGACGCGATCAGCACTCGATAGCCGCGTTGGCCGAGTTCCTTCAGCGTCGCGGCGACGTCGTCGAAGCACCGCCACGATTCCGGCTGCCCGAAGTGCTCGAACAGTGACTTGAAGCACGCCGACGACTCGACCACATCCGGCAAGACGTCCCGCACGACCTGTCTCCAGAACTCGCGTTCGTGCTGTTCGTTGGTCCGGCCCGGCTCACCGAATTTCTCGACCGCCAATTCGTCCGCGCGGCGAAAGGCCTCGGCAAACCGCCGCCGAACTTCTTCGGCAGGCAGTCGCGAACCAAACCGCTGGCCGTGCAACGCATACGCTGCCGCCACCGATGGCTCGGCATAAATCAATGTTCCCACGGCATCCAGCGCGATGCACCGAAATCGCTTCGCCGAACCACTCATCCGCACCTCCTTGAGTTCCAAGTTTCGCAGTTTGTCGCCACTCACACGGATCGCCAAGCCCAAGACCGGCGAGACTCACTTCCGGTTCTACGACAACTCGGTTCCGTTTGGAGTACGCTGCGTCACCTCAGAGACCCAACCAGAACCAGCCAGCGAGTCTGCTCGTGAATCACGATCCAGCGAACGTGCCGCGATCAAACCCAAAACTGAAGGTCTTGTTTGAGGACAACCATTGCCTCGCAGTACTCAAGCCGGCGGGCCTTTTGACGATGGGTGACCGCACCGGTGATGTGTCGCTCGTCGATCTGGCCCGCGAGTATTTGCGGCGAAAATACGACAAGCCGGGCAACGTGTTCGTCGGAGTCGTGCATCGCTTGGACCGGCCGGTGTCGGGAGTGCTGCTGTTGGCTCGGACGAGCAAAGCGGCGGCGCGGCTGTCAGAGCAGTTTCGGAAACACACGGTTCGCAAGGTCTACCATTGCGTGGCCGAAGGACGTCCGCCGAAATCCACTGGCGAGTTGGTCGATTGGCTGGTCAAGGATGAGGCGAGAAATCTCACTCGGATCGTTCCGGGAGCAGAGGAGGGCAAGCTGTCCCGTTTGACCTATCGCTGCTTGAAATCGGTCGGACCGCTGAGCTTGTTGGAAATTGAATTGCTCACCGGCCGCAGTCATCAGATTCGAGTGCAGTTGTCGTCGCGCGGATGGCCGATTTGCGGCGATGCGAAATACGGCTCGAAGACGAAGCTCGACGGCTGGTTGGCGCTGCATGCCGCCGCGTTGACGTTCGAGCATCCGACACAACACGAACCGATCACCGTGACCGCTCCGCATCCGACCGAATGGAAACGGTTCGGTTTGTAGTCACGCCCCGCTACGACACCGCCGCTTTCGAGACGATTGGCCCTCGCGCGGCGATGGCCGCGTTGATGCGGCCGATTTGATCGGAGGTGAGCGACCAACTCATCGCCTCGGCGTTCTCGCGAATTTGTTGCGGACGTTTGGCTCCGCAGAGGGCAACGGTGATGCCGGATCGCTGGATCGTCCAGTTGAGCACGATCTGCGAAACCGGGCGATTCAAGTCCGCCGACAGGGCACGCAACTCATCCAGGAAGTCTTGATTCTTCTGCCACTCGTCGCCGGAGAACATCGGATATTTGCGGCGGCCATCCTTCGCGTCGAAGACATGCTCGCGCGGCAAATGGCCTGCCAGCATCCCCTTCATCAGCGGCCAGTAGACGACGGCGGCCACCCCGTGCTCGACGCACCACGGCAACTGCGAATCCTCAATTTCCCGTTGCAGCATGTTGAAGTGCGGCTGATACGCCGTCAGCGGACAGACCGCGTGAAATCTCGCGAGCAGTTCGGTGCTCGCGTTCGAGAGTCCCGCGCTGAGCACTTTGCCTTGCCGGATCAGTTCGCCAATCGCTCCGGCCGATTCTTCGATCGGGACTTCCGGATCGGGAGCGTGCAAGTAGTACAGGTCAATACGATCCGTTTGCAGCCGACGCAGACTCTCGTGGCACTCGCGTTGCAGGGTCTCCGGCCGGCCGCATCGAGCCTGCTTCCCTTCGACCCAATGGATGCCTCCTTTCGTCGCCAACACGATCTGGTCGCGGCATTCCCGCAACACGCGAGCAATCATCCGCTCGCTTTCGCCGTCGAATCCGTAGCAATACGCCGTGTCGAAGAAATTGATGCCTGCATCGAACGCCTCGCGAACCGTGGCCAGGCTGGCCTCTTCGTTGACGTCGATGCTGGTGATCCCGGTGATCGGCCAGCAGCCCATCCCCAGCGGCGTGACTTGCCGAGAAATTCGTCCCAAGTTGCGAAGCGTCATGATGAGCCCAGTCAAAAACAGTCGGTCAGGCTTTCTAGTCTGACCCGATCATGAGAAACAGCGTCGACCGTTCTTCGGGGTCGCCTCGAAAGGCGGACCGACTCCAACAGGGGTTGATGATTGCCTCCGCCCGTGTGTCGCGCTCTAATAGGCGACTCTTCCCGTTCTCGCGGAGTAAAATCATGAAACACAGTCACTGGTTGGTCATGTCGGCATCGCTGTTGGTTGTGGTGGCCTGTGGAGCGATCGTTTGGACGGAGGGCTCGCAAGCCCTCGCTCAGACCGGGACCAGCAAGGCCAAGACGAAGATCGGGACCAGCAAAACCAAGACGGCGGATTCGAAAGAACTCGACCTCCGCGCCGAAAAAACCCTCGAAGGATTCGTGACGGATTCGATCAAACTGGCCGAAGAATACGAGAAAGCCGGCAAGTTCGAGGAGGCTCAGGAGCAACTTCGCACGATCGGCAAACTGAAACCGGAAATGCCCGGATTGAAAGAGAAGATCGACAAGCTCAACGAGGCGGTCTTTGAGACAAACGACTTCGACGTGGACCTGGATGTCGCCGACAGTTGGAAGCGGCAGGTTCAGGTCTCCAAAGGCAAACCGGTTCGCGTCGAGGCGACCGGCAATTACAAGCTGATGCTGAGCGGTCCGGTCGATGCCAACGGTGTGCCGACCAAAGACCTCCTCCGAGACATGGCTTCCGGAGTGCGCTGCGGAGCCTTGATGGGCGTCGTCGTGCCAACCTCGGATTCCGGTTCCGCTGCCGGTGGTGCCGGTGGTGGAAAAACGACCGGTCGCGGCAACGACAAAGCCGGTGAACCCTTTGAAATCGGAGCCAACAAGGAATTTACTCCCAAGGAAGACGGTGTTCTGCATCTCAACGTGAACTTGCCGGCTGGTCATAAAAGTACTGGCAAGCTGCGGGTGCATGTCTCCGGACACATCAAGCTGTTGTCGAAGGAACCGCGGTGATGACCGACGGCGTCGCGTCACCGCTGCGAGTCGGCCTGATCGGCTTGGGCCGCCCCGGCCTGTACTTGATGGAGCGATTCGCAGCCGGCGGTTCGTTTCGAGTCGTGGCCGCTCTTGCTGATCCCATCGTCGCGGATGTCGTCTCACCGTTCGGCGCGCGAATGGTCAACCATCCCCGAGAACTCCTCGCGGCGGCGGACATCGATGTCGTTTGGTTCGCAGAACACGACGCATTCCGAAACGCCTTCACACCGGCGGACGCGCTCTGCGAAAAGCACGCGATCGTGGAAACACTGCTGACTCTGTCGTCCTCCAGCGCCGACCGAGCCTTCCAAGAGGCCACGCATCGCAACCGTTTATTGCTCGTGCGTCACCCACGTCGCTCCGATCCTGATTTCCGTCAAGCTTCAGCCGTCGCCCAGGATCGGACTCACGGTGCAATCCGTGCCGCGAAGTTCGTGTCCTGGAGTTACGGACTTCCTCCACGCGGCGCGACTCGCGGCCACGGACCGCTGCCTCCCGACGCCAGTGACGATCCGCAGATCACGAAATTGCGATTTGCGGCTCATGCACTCGACCAGCTGGTGACATTGGTGAGCGACCATCCCATCCGTGTCTTTGCGACGGGCGATCAAAATGTTCCCGCATTCTCCGATCTCCTCGCGGGCAATTCACTCACGCTCCAAATGACTTTCAAAAACGGGTGTCAGGCCGAAATCGACATTCGCCTGGATAGCCCGACGCAGTTTCAGAGCGGTTGGCTGTTGACCGCCGATCGAGGCGGCTACTCCAAGGACCGACAATTCACGCTGACCGACGAAGGCGAGATCTTTGATTCACCGGTGAGTGCCGCGTCGGACGGCGACGAAGATGCCGACCAGTTTGAATGGCTCGCCCAGCAGATTCGCTCCGGCACGCGGGATCGCGTCGAAGAGGCTCGCGTCCGCACCGTGGTCGCTGTGCTGGATGCCGCTCAGCGCTCGCTCGAATCACGGCAGGCGATCGATCTGTAACGTGGGGCAAGTTTTCAACCGGCCCGGCACGGAGCAAGTTTTAAATCTGCTCCACGAACTATTTCTGCGTCCAATAGTCCACGACGCAGACGTCCTCGACCTGCGGACCGACGAGCTTCACAAAGTCTTTGTGTGCGGCGTGCGGCAAATAAACGTCACGTCCCTTCTCGTCGGCGAACGTCACGAAGAAGCAGTGGGTGAAACCCTTCGACTTTCCTTCGGGACTGACATCGGTGCCCCACTCGAAATCGCGGATCGTGTCGATCTTGCTCGGCAGGCCACCGAAGGCCATCTCGATGGCTTTGACCTGCTCTTTGCTCGTCCCCTCTTTGAACTTGAAGAGGACCACATGCCGCAGCACTTTGCGTGGGGCCTCTTTGGGTTGAGCCGATGTCTGGGAGCTGTTGATCAAACTCATCGTCGTCACCGCCACCAATGCCGAAAGGATTGCTGCTCCAATAGTCCGTCGCATCGAGGATTCCTCGCTGAAGAAAGATCGCCCGGTCTAAATCGACGCTGCGGCTAGGTGGACTCTTTGAAAGTCTCGTAACCCATGTAAATCACGATCGCCGCCGTGACCAAAAATAGAATGTCGAAGACCATCATTCCCGAATACGGAATGCCAATAATGAGATCTACGACGGCCGTCACGGCGACCAGCCCAGAGGCCGCCATGGACCCAAGCAACAGGCGTTTGATCTGCTTCGACATCGACAACTCGTGTGACACGGACGTGGGAATTCTTTACCTGAAGCAGCCACCAACGTGACCGAACGTCAAACGAGTATAGAGGCGACGTGGCCGGCAACTCCAGCCGACGGACGACTCTTTCCCGCAACGAATCGCCGTTGCTTCAAAATCCTTGGCCCACTAACTTCTTGCCCCTCGCCAGCCATCGTCTTGTGTTGGCGAGCCGGCAAGCTCATCGCCGGTAAAAGGAACACCTCTCTCACCTCAGCCCCATCAGGAGCTCACATCGTGGCCAAAGACAAGAACAGCGACACCCTCAAGATCGATCCCGAAACCGCCCCCGAGGCTTCGGCCGCCGTGCCGGCTGCTGCCGCCGCTCAGCAGACACTGACCGTCGATGACGCTCATTCGACCGCCAGCTACGCCAACTTCTGCCGCGTGTCGAGCACGCCGGAAGAGCTGATTCTCGATCTGGGCCTGAACCCGAACCCGTTCGCCCAGGGCAGCGTCACGATCCATGTCGGCCAGCGAATCATCATGAATCACTTCACGGCGAAGCGACTGCTGCAAGCGCTGGCCGTCACGCTGCAACGCCACGAGCAGGCATTCGGCACGCTCGAAACCGACGTCATGCGACGTCTGCGATCGGCCACGTAATTCGCCCCGCGATGGCAGCCGAGATTCACAAAACGTCGGTGTGCGGAATTGCCGCCACCGACGTTTTGCTGTCTGATGTGCTCAACTCGCCTCATTGAGTATCCACTGGAAGTGGCTTTATGAACGACATGCCGCCAGAACCGACCGACGACAACCCGGAGCAGAATCCCAACCGCGAAGTCGTCAGTCAGGAAGTTCAAAACACGCACATCGGGGCGTTGGTGCCAGAATCCGTCGCGGCCGGCGTCTTCACGACCGGAGCCGTCGTGCTCAACGGGCCGCACGAGTTCATCATCGACTTCTTGTTGCGCATGTCGAAGCCCCAGCAAGTGGCGGCCCGAGTCGTGTTGCCTCCAGCGGTCGTGCCCCGATTCATCGCGGCCTTGCGAGAAAACGTCAAGAACTACACCGACCGATTCGGAACACCGGCGATGCCGGGGACCCCAACGCATCCGCTGTGCCCACCCGCGACGGCCGAAGCGTATCAGCAGCAACAGCAACAGCCACAACAGCAAGGCTCGGCTCAAGAACTCTACGAGCAGCTCAAAATCAAAGACACGGAACTGGGCGGCGCGTACGCCAACGCCGTGATGATCGGCCACACGGCGACCGAGTTTCTGTTCGACTTCATCACCACGTTCTTCCCGCGCTCGGTCGTGTCGGCGCGAGTCTACATGTCGGCCCCGAACGTGCCGCGACTGCTCGATTCGCTGACGCATTCCTTCGAGCAATTCCAACGCAAGATCGCCGGGGGTCAACAACCGCCTCCGCAACAGAAGCCGCTGGATGATCTGCTGTAACCCTGTCGCCCCGCGACAGGACTACTTTGCGGGAGGCTTCGCCGGTGCGGGCGTCGCTTTTTTGCCGCCACCAACTTCTTGGCGACCTTCGTTGGCGTTGGCCTCATCGTCGGCCTTTTTGAGTTCCGCCAACTCGTCGCGCTGTTCCTTGATCCGCTCATCGCTGAGATGACGACTGATGAGCTGCGCCGAATCGCCGCACAGTTTGTCGATCTTCTTTTCGAGCCCCTTGTCCTTCTTCGCCTGAGCCTTTTTGAGCATCGCGGCTTTGACGGCATCAAGCAGCGTCTGAAAATAGTTGGCTTTCGGCTGCCGTTCGAGTTCCGTCAGCGTTTCTTTGAATCGATCCCAGTCACCCGCCTTCGCGGCCCCTTTCGCGCGAGCGATCAGCAACGCTCGCCGAGCCACCGAGTCGATCAACTCGGCCCGCAGCAATTCCAGTTGGCTTTCGATTTGCAGCCGTAGTGCATCATCCGGCAGCTCCGCAGTTATCGCCTGAGCGACGCCAGGGATGAACGGGAAACGGCCGAGCAGATTCCCTCCGCTGGAAACGTACAACCAGATCAACGGCTTCTCAGGATTCAGTGGCACACCCACGCGACCGCGACGATCCGTGACCAGTTCCAGCACCTTGTTGAACTGCGTGACGAATTGTGGTCCGGCCGGCTTCTTCGGTTCTTCTTCAGACTCTGCTTTCTCCGACGTCTTCGCCGCAGGAGCCGGCTTCTGATCGCTGGCCGGTTTCGCCACTTCGGGTGAAGCCTGTGGAGCGGGGACCATTTCCCGTTCGTAAACGTTGACCTGATAGCCGATCAACGGCTTGGTCGGGTTGTTGTGCGGCGTGAGGCGGATGCGAGTCTCTGTGAACGCCGGACGTACCCCGATCGCCCAATACTCGACTCGTTTGTTGTTCTTGCCGACCGGGGCACGCAGGCCCGTGTGGATGGAGCATTCGCCGCGACCGCGGTCACTCGACTCGACCAGCAGGTACGACCACGGGATCAACTGAATTTGCGTGACCTCACGGTCCTTGTTGAAAAAACGCTGCACCGGCTGGAAGAAATTGCCTTTCGCCAGTTGCTCGGCCGAAGGATCAGCGGCCGGGAATTCGCCGGCCCGAACGCGAACTCGGCAAGCCCCCGCATCCGCGCTCTCGACCAGAACCAACGGGCGAAACAGATTGCGAACGACGACACCCAATTCGCTAGTCAACGCACGGTGGTCGGCGACGATCCGCCCCTGCCGCACGCTGAGCTGCTGAGTCATCCGATCCCATTCGCGACCGCAGACCTGCAACACGCTGCCGTGTCCTGAAACGCACAACACGAACGCCTTGTCGAGTTCCTTGTCCGCAAGCTGAGCCTCCAGCGATGCCCACGTCAGCCGCGAAAGTCCTTCTTCGTTCTCCGGCGCGAGCCAGCGATTCTCTTCGATCGCCGCGATCCACATGTCTCCAAACGTCCGATCGACCCACGTCGCCAATTCCGCCAAGACTTCTTGCCGCACACGAGCCGTCAGCGACGGATGCTCGTCGAAGGCTACGCTGATTCGGACGCGATACGGCCGCAACTCCATCGGCGTCGGAGGAGGAGGTTCGGCCGGCTTCTCGACGATTTTGATTTTGGCCGCCGGAGCAGCAGCCGGTGCCGTCGGACTTTCTTGCGCAAAGATCGGAGTGGCGAGGAGTGCGAGGAGGAGGACGCATTGCAAATTGCAAATTGAACCACAGAGTCGATGACGCCTGGGCTTCGTCGCCTGCTCCTCAATTTTCAATTTGCAATTTTCAATTTTCAATTTCAATCCCCTCATCATTCGGCCGGATACCACGGCTCCGAAATCCACAGTTCGACATCGTGATACGGATGCAGCGGAGCCTCCGGGATGCCACGCAGCGTTTTGCGAAAGACGAGTGCGTCATCGATTTCCCACAGCGGAATGAGCTGCGCCGTCTCGGCCACTTCGCGATGCAGTTCCTGCAAGGAGGCGACTGTCGTGGCCCAATCGGCGACGCGGTCGAGGTCAATCAAGCCTTGCCGCAGCCAGTCGGGCAGGTAACGGATCGTCTCAACACGTGCGACCTTGTCGAGCGACAGCAGCGGCCAAAGTTCCATCATCGGCTCGGTCATGCGAGCGGTGCGGTAGACCAAGTCCCAAGTCGGTTGCTCGGAGGTGGCGGCCGGCGCGGCCACTGCATCTTGGCCCGAAGCGACGGGCAGACGGTCGGCCCCTTGAGGACGCGCGGCCTGCGCGGGTGCGGTGGCCGTCACAAGTTCGACTGAAATGTCGATCCGTTTCCATTCTTCGATCAAACGTTTAGCGGCGGCTTCCGCGAGCGGTTCCGGTTCACAGATCATCCGCAGGGGACGCTTCTCGGTGCCGAGCCCCTTCTTGGCCGCTGTCGCCAGCGCGAACGCGAGCGACAGGTCCGCCTCATGCGGAACGACCAGACTGTGATACGCCGAGAGGTTCGTCGCCCACGGAGCAGTCACGACTCGGCCACGATCGGGCTGGCTCTTCCGCACCAACGATTGCAGAGCCTTCCGATATTCGCCGTCATAGCTGAGCGAGGCGAACTGTCGCGATTGCTGATCGCTGATCGACATTCCGGTCCACACCAATTCCGATTTCGCTGCGTCGTAGGTCAATCCGATTTCAGGCGGCGGAAGTTTGGCCGGGACATTCACCTTCGGCAGAGCTTCCCGCAACGTGCGAACCGTCACATCGTGCAGCATCACGTCGCGCAGAACCTGCGAACGGTCGAGACCGTACATCAACGCTCGTCGCAGTTCTGGACTGCGGAGCGGCTTGCTTTGCGGATTGAACTGTACGAAGTGCGTTTGCGGGACCGCGTACTTGCGGACGAAGAATCGGCCGTCCGCCGCCAGCTTGTCGAACTGCCAGGACGGGACGTTTGGCAACATCGAAATCTCGCCGCGCAGCAAGCCTTGCACCGCTTTCTCGTGCGACAGGTAGCGGATCTCGGAGACCTCGGCGAGATGCCGTTGCAGGACTCGTTCCGGCTCGTTGACCATGCGTCGCAACGAGACCGCGTTCTCCGTCGCCGCCTGCACTCGATATCGCTGATCCAATTCGGTACTGGCTTGGTCGTTGGTGCCTAACGGCATCGCGAAGAGCGCTTCCGTTCGCACCGGAATGCGTGAAAACTTGACGGAAAACTCGAACGGGCCGCGCACGGCGATGCCGTCGATGAAGCTGGCCAGTCGTTCGTCGAATTGCGATGAGCTTGGCTCCAGCCGTTCGAGCAGCGCGGTCACTGCCCCCGAAGCCGTAACGATCGGCGACGATTCCCACGACGAACGATTTGATCGGAGCGTGAATACCGCTTGGCGGCCAAGATCGGTCGGCTCCCAGCTTTCCAGAAACCGCGATCGATACCGCGCGCCGCCGTCGATGCGCGACGGTTCGAAGAACGGCAGCCGAGTCAGGCCATCGCGACGACGAGTGGCCTCGGTCGCGAACGGAAAACTCGTGACCGGATTGACCGGTCCGACGATGCCGACCTTCAGGATTTGCCAACGCTGACTGACCTGCCGATGCGGATTTTTCAAGCTCGGTGTTGAGGGCCAAACCAGCGCGGCCACGTCGGCCAGAGCCGCCGCCTGGTCGAATTTCCCGGCGGCTGTTGCCTGCGCCGCTTCGGCGAGCAAACGGTTCGTTTCGGCCGTCAGCTTGTTGCGCCAGTTCGTCCCGTTGGGGTGGTCCGCCTGAAGTTTGAAAAGCCGACCCAAATGAAACCGGGCCTGACGGAAGTCGCGAGATGTCACGGCCGGTTCCACCAAAATGTCGATCGCTTTGCCAAGCTCTGCCGAACACTTCGCGAGGTCTTGTCCCATCGTGGCATACCGCACCAGCGGGTCTTTCGAGTTGATCGCCGCCTTGACTCGCTCGTGCATTTGCTCCAGCAGCACGAACGCCTCCTCGACCTCGCGACGAGCCAACTTCCCCTGAGCGTCCAGCAGCAAGAACCGATTCATTCGCTCGTCGCAACCCGGCCAACCGAGATGCCGGCGATCGACAAACAGCAGCAACTCGTAGGCGTCTTCCAGCTCCCCCTTGTCGAGCAGAAGATCGACTCGCCGCAGAACGATATCCTCAAAGTTGATGATCTCGCTGACAAACTTGTCGACGCTTAATTTGTAGGACGAATCCTCGTCTTCTTCGGCGACCTGCGTGCTGTCGGGGAGTTCAACTTCGACGTTGTCGTACTTTTCTTTCAGCTTGCGATGTTCGTCGCCCGACTGCCGCAACCGCGCAGCGAAAGCGTCCTGAGACTCGCCCGGCATCCGCGGAGGGATCTTCGGCGGCTGAGCCATCTGCTTCCGCTTCTCATTGACCTGATCGAGCGTCTTCGGCCGAGGCTGCAACGGTTTGACCGACAGCACGTCATCGTTCTTGAGGAAGATCCAATCGAACGGCGGCTTCGTGAGCAGGTCCGCCTTCGTGGGGAGATTCCGCAGCACCTCGGCCTTTTTCGGGAGCGGAGTTTCCGTCGATTGCTCGGTCTTCTTGGGATCAGTTTCGGTCTTCGCCGGCGTTTCGGGCTGAGCCGGATCTTTCTCGTCCGCCGTCGGAGCATCGGCCTTTTTCGCCGCAGCCTTGGGTGTCGCATTCTGAGCGATCACGGCCGTCGCCTGAGCGAGCAAACACGCCACGGCAACAAGCCAAATCGTCGCCATGAATTTCCACTGTCGGGTGCGCTGCACTGCCATCGTTCGACCTCCGGCTGAGCAATTTACGCGGACGGACCACCGAACGGAATCATTCGGCACCCGCCAAACACCGCATTTCTTGGCCTCGCAGCCCTTGCGGTTCAAAATCCCAAATCTCAGATTGCCGACCCCTATGACCATCGACCTGCAAGTCCACTTGTTGCCCAGCTTGGTTTCCGAAGAACAACTTCGCGGCGGCGTGGCCGTCGTCATCGACGTTCTGCGAGCCAGCACGACCATCACTCAAGCCCTCGCCAGCGGAGCGACTGCTGTCGTTCCCACGGCAACGGTCGCGGAAGCTCACGCGGCGGCAGCGGCGATTTCGGGATTCTCACAGTCGTCCTCCGACAGCCCTGTTCCGCCCGACGTCCGCGCGAAAGCCGGAGTGATTTTGGGAGGCGAACGCAGCGGAACACTGATCCCCGGCTTCGATCTCGACAACTCGCCAATGAAGTACGCTTCCAGCATCGTGGCCGGCAAGACGGTTGTCTTCACGACCACCAACGGCACGCAAGCCCTGCTGAAATGCCGGCTGGCCGCACGCACGCTCGTCGGTTGTTTCAGCAACCTGCATGCGGTGATCGCGCTCTTGGCGAACGACTCGCGACCGATTCATCTGGTCTGCGCCGGCACGGATGGCATCGTCTCGACCGACGACGCCCTCTGCGCCGGAGCGATCGCGACGGGAGTCTGGGCCGCTCGCAACTGGCCGAAGTGGCACGGCGACGAACTGCGGCTGGTCATGGACCTCTTCACCTGCCGCTGCCAACCGATGCGTGAAGTGGTCAACACCCTCCGAGAAAGTCACGGCGGCCACAACTTGATCTCGCTGGGCCTGGAAGCCGACATCGACCGCGCCGCTCGCTGGGATTTGTTTCGACTCGTGCCAGAGTTCGATCTCGCGACACGCCGGCTGCAACCAGCGACCGACGTCCCCGCGGAACCGAAACAAATCCTGATGGTCCCGCGCGAATAACCGACCTTGCAAGGAAGCATCGCGGCACGTCCAATCCCCTCGCGTCCACTGTTTTCCCCAATCAAAAGTCAAAAATCTTCAATCGAAAATCGAATCATGCCCAAGTCGATGGATCAAATTGTTTCACTCTGCAAACGCCGTGGGTTCTTGTTTCAGTCGTCAGAAATCTACGGCGGGATCAACGGCTTCTGGGATTACGGGCCGCTCGGTGTCGAACTAAAACGCAACATTCGCAATGCGTGGTGGAACGACATGATCACCAACCACGACGAATTTTCCGTCTTGGAGGGTGCCCCGCGCGAGTTCCAAATGACGGGTGTCGAGACATCGATCATCATGCACCCGCAAGTCTGGAAGTGTTCGGGGCACTTCGACCTGTTCTGCGACAAAAAGGTCGATTGCCACACCTGCAAAGGACGCTTCCGCGCGGACCACCTCAAGTCCAGCCAGTGCCCCCAGAAACCGAGCAAATGCCCCGGCGAGCACGACGCCTGCAAGCTCACCGAACCGCGTGACTTCAACCTGATGTTCAAGACGACGCTGGGCGCGATGGGGGGCGAAGACGATGTCGCGTACCTCCGGCCTGAGACCGCTCAGGGGATGTTCGTGAACTTCAAAAACGTGCTCGACAGCATGTCCTGCCGAGTCCCCGTCGGCATCGCTCAGATCGGCAAGAGCTTCCGCAACGAGATCACGCCACGCAACTTCACCTTCCGTTCGCGCGAGTTCGAGCAGATGGAAATGGAATTCTTCTGCCACCCGGCCGAGTCGCGGCAGTGGTATCAATACTGGCGCGATCGCCGCTTCGCCTGGTATCAAAAACTCGGCATCGCCAGCGACAGCTTGGTCCTGCGCGATCACGCTCAGGACGAACTGTCGCACTACTCGGTCGGCACGGCCGACGTCGAATACGCCTTCCCGTTCCTCGGTCCCGGCGAGTACGGCGAACTCGAAGGGATCGCGCATCGCGGCGACTTCGACCTCCGCTCGCACATGGAAGGTAAGCTCTGCAAAGGCCCGAACGGTCTCGAGCTGGAGAAGACCGAAGACGGCTCGCCGAAATACAAAGGCTCCGGCAAAGACTTGTCGTACTTCGACGACCAGACGCGCGAAAAGTTCATCCCGCACGTCATCGAGCCCGCAGCTGGAGCCGACCGAGCAACGCTGGCATTTCTCTGCGAAGCCTACCACGAAGATCAGCAACCGGACGACAAAGGCGAAATGCAGTCGCGCGTCTATTTGAAATTCCACCCGAAGCTCGCGCCGGTCAAAGTTGCCGTCTTCCCGCTCATCAAAAAAGAGGGAATGCCGGAGAAGGGCTTGGAGATTTACCGAGCACTCAAATCGGCCGGCATCGCCGCCGTGTACGCTCAGCAAGGTGCGATCGGCAAACGCTATCGCCGCCAAGACGAAATCGGCACGCCGTGGTGCATCACCGTCGATGGCGACACGATGACAGCCGGCACCGTCACGCTCCGCGACCGCGACTCGCTGGAACAAATCCGCCTGCCTGTCACCGGCGTGGTCGATGAAATCGCCCGTCGGTTGCGAGCGTAGCAATCCTGCCATCACCCCACCGGGCTGCCCCGGTGGGGTTTGTTTCTTTCGGGGGCTGTGATGCCTTGGTCTGTTCTGCTCGAAGACGGTCCGATCCTGGCGATCAACAAGCCGGCGGGATTGCTGACGCAAGCGCCGCCCGGTGTGCCGTCGCTGGAGGCCGAGGTCAAAGCGTGGCTCAAAGAACGCCTCGACAAACCGGGCAACGTGTACCTCGGCATTCCGCATCGGCTCGACCGAGGCGTTTCCGGCGTGATCGTCTTCACGCGGAACTCGAAGGCCGCCGCTCGCATGGCTGAGCAGTTCGAGCAACGCTCCGTTCGCAAAGTCTATTGGGCCGTCGTCGAGGGCATTCCCGATCCCGACTCCGCCGAACTGACCGACTGGATTCTGAAACTGCCAGACCAGTCGCGAGCCGAAATCGTCCCTGCGGTCACACCGGGAGCGCGCGGGTGCCGGTTGTCCTATCGAGTGCTCGCCACTCGCGAGAACACATCGCTGGTCGAGATCGAACCGCACACCGGTCGGATGCACCAAATCCGCGTGCAGTTCGCCAGTCGCGGCTGGCCGGTCCTCGGCGACACTCAGTACGGCTCGACACGCTCGCCATTTTCAGAAGAACAGCGGATCGCGCTGCACGCGCATTCGCTGACCTTCCAACATCCCGTCCGCTACGATCCGCTGACTGTCACGGCTCCGCTGCCGGACGATTGGCCTCTAATACCGGAATAGGTTGGGAGTTCAAGCCCGGCCGAAAGCCGATGCCCGACCGCCGACAGTCGTTGTACCGTTTTTGTTGTTCTGACTGACGACAATACCACCATGCGCATCGTCCAACTGCAAACGTCCGACCGCGGCCGCCGACTCGGAGTCATCAACGGCGACAAGATTCTCGACGTCACCGAGATCGACGGCACACCGACCGTTCGTAGCACCTACGAAGCCTTCCAGTTCGCCAATGAACGCGGGGGCTCGTTGTCAGACTTTCTCGCGCCGCGAGCCAAAGAGACGTCGCGCCGGTTCGACTACAAGTTCGTGCTCGCCGCCGAACCGCATGGCGACAAGCCGTTCTTGTTGCCGCCGCTCGATCATCCCGATCCGTATCACGCTCTCGTCGCCGGCACGGGGCTAACGCATCTGGGGAGCATGAAATCGCGTGACGAAATGCACGTCACGCCGGATGCCGCAGCCGCTCCAAAAACCGATTCCGCGAAGATGTTCGAGATGGGTCTCGTCGGAGGCAAACCAGTTCCCGGCCAGCGCGGAGTCGCCCCCGAATGGTTCTACAAGGGGAACGGCTCAATCCTGCGCGGCCCGCGTGAACCGCTCGACATTCCAGAGTTCGCACTCGACGGCGGCGAGGAACCGGAGATCGTCGGCTGCTACGTCATCAACAAACTCGGCGTCCCGACGCGGCTGGGCTTTTCACTCGGCAACGAATGGTCGGACCACGCGACCGAAAAGATCAACTACCTCTACCTCGCCCCTTCGAAACTGCGAACGTGCGCGGTCGGGCCGGAACTCAACACCGATTGGGATTTTCAAGAGGTCTCGCTGCGCTGCACGGTGACACGCGGCAAGCAGGCGATCTACGACAGCGGCCCGCTCTTCAGTGGTGAGCAGCACATGAGTCACTCGCTGGCCAACCTCGAAGACCATCACTTCAAGTACCCTCAGCACCGTCTGCCAGGCGACGTGCATCTGCACTTCTTCGGCACCAGCAAGCTGAGCTATTCGTCACGCGATTGGAAATACGCCGACGGCGACATGGTGAAGATCGAAGCGTCCGGTTTCAGCGCGCCACTGACGAATCGAGTGGCTCGCCCAACGTAGTCGTCTCGTTCCGCGAGGCGAATCAAAGCCTGCCGACGAACTTTTTTGCGATTGTTCCTTGAGAAAATCATGTCTGACATTCGCACTGTCCGCTCTGTTTGTCCGCACGATTGTCCCGATGCCTGCGGAATGCTCGTCACGCTGGACGGCGAGCGAGCGATCTCGGTGCGCGGCGACCGCGAACATCCCTTCACGCGCGGGTTCCTGTGCCACAAGGTCTCGCGGTACACCGAGCGGGTTTATCACCGCGACCGATTGCGGTTTCCGATGCGGCGAGTCGGCCCGAAAGGCTCCGGCCAGTTTGAGCGTATCTCGTGGGACGCCGCGTTGGATGAAATTGCCTCGCGGTTCCGCGCCATCTCCGCAGGGCCATACGGGCCGCAGGCGATCTTGCCGTACAGCTACTGCGGCACGATGGGAAAGATTCAGAGCGAGGGACTCGATCGCCGCTTCTTTCATCGGCTGGGAGCGTCGTTGCTGGATCGCACGATCTGCGCGACGGCTGGCGGTGCCGGTTACACGATGACGATCGGCAGCAAGCAAGGGACTGATCCCGAAGCGTTCAGTCAGTCGCGGTACATCATCAACTGGGGCTCGAACACGGCGGTCACGAACATGCACCTCTGGGTGCGAATGGTCGAGGCTCGCAAACGGCACGGCGCGAAGATTGTGACGATCGACCCATACCGCTCGATCACGGCCGCTCGCAGCGACTGGCATCTCTCGCCGCGACCGGGGACCGATGCAGCACTCGCTCTCGGGATGATGCACGTTCTCTTCCGCGACGGCCTTGCCGATGAAGCGTACCTGCGCGACTTCTGCCTCGGCGGCGACGAACTGCGAGCGCGAGTCTTGTCCGAATACGCTCCGCAGCAAGTGGCCGAGATCACCGGTCTCGACATCGCCGACATCGAACGGCTGGCTCGCGAGTACGCGACGACGCAGCCCAGCGTCATCCGCATCAACTACGGCATGCAGCGACACGCGGGTGGCGGTATGGCGGTGCGCACGATTGCCTGTCTGCCGGCCGTCATCGGAGCGTGGCGAAATCCGGCTGGCGGGATTCTGTTATCGACCAGCGGCACGTTCGCGTTCAACCTCGCGGCGGTACAGCGGCCCGATCTGATTCCGCCGGGGACACGGACGGTCAACATGACTCAGCTCGCCGAAGCGTTGCACGGCGAGTTGCCCGGCCCGCCGGTGCAGGCGTTGTACGTTTACAACAGCAACCCTGCCGCGATCGCGCCGGATCAGCAGCGAGTGCTCGCCGGCCTGCGGCGCGACGATCTCTTCGTCGTCGTCCACGAGCAGTTTCCGACCGACACTGTCGACTACGCTGACATCGTCCTGCCGGCGACGACGCAGCTTGAGCACTTCGATCTGCACGGCTCGTACGGTCATCAGTTCGTGCAAGTCAACGTCCCGGCGATCGCCCCGCTGGGCGAGTCGCGTTGCAACACAGACGTCTTTCGCGGCCTCGCACAGCGGCTGGGGTTTGAGCCGGAGTTGTTCGAGGTGTCTGACGAACAACTCGCTCGCGAGCTGCTGTGGGAACCGGGCTCGCTCGAAAACGTGCCGGCCACGATGCGCGGCATCACGCTCGACCGCCTGAAACGCGAAGGGGCGATCAAGCTCAACAGCATCGAGTCGCCCAACGTAGCCGCTCCCTTCGCCAACGGTGACTTCGCGACCCCCAGCGGAAAATGCGAACTGCGTTGCGAACGCCTCGCCCAACTTGGCCACGATCCGCTGCCGACGTTCATTCCTCCGGCGGAATCGCCCGCATCCGCGCCGGAGTTGGCGAAGCGGTTCCCGTTGCAGTTGCTGTCGCCACCGTCTCCGCACTTCTTGAACTCGACGTTCGTTGAAGTCGATTCGCTGCGCCGCTCGGCGATTGAGCCGCAATTGGAAATCAGCGCTGCCGACGCGACCGCTCGCGGAGTTCAACACGGCGATCTCGTCAACATCTTCAATGACCGCGGTTCGTTCATCGCGCGAGCTCTCGTCGGAGACAATGTCCGCCCCGGTGTCGTCGTCTCGCCGAGCATCTGGTGGAACAAGCACAGCCCCGGCCATCGCAACTGCAACTCGACCACACCGACTCGACTCACCGACCTCGGCGGCGGCGCGACGTTCTTCGACAACTTGGTGGAAGTCGAGCAAGCAACGTAGCCGTCGCGCGGAGCGTGATGGCTACGCTAGAACGGCACCGGCAGTAAAAGCGTGTGATGCTCGAACAGCACTCGCCGACCGTGTTCGCCGATCGCAGGGGTGAAGAACAGGATGAAGACGTAGATCGCCACCAGAATGCCCAGCACGATTTTGCACAACCACCGCCACGGCCACCACGCTCGTTCGGTGCGGCGGATCGAGCGGCCGTAGGCCCAGCCGAGCGCGACCTTCGTGGGGAAGATCGAGACCACGAAGAGGATCGTGATGAACCACATCGCGTCTTGTGGCGGCGACACGGCTTTGAACAAGTACATCGGCAACGCCAGCAAGTACGTCAGCACGATCGCGAACAGCCACGCGAACGGCGCGCGGCGAAACAACTCGCGAGCCGCGCCGAGTTCTTTGAAAGCCATGACGCGGTTCTCGGCGGCGAATCGAGCTTGCAGCAACGGTGCCCACATCAGCGTCAGCCACAAGCCGACTCCGCCAGTCAGCATCACGAGCACCTGCGCCGGCTTGTCGGGATCGTGCATCGATCCGTACAGCGCCGATGGAATGAACAACCAAGCGGCGGTGCCGAGGTAGCCTCGCCAGCCAGCAGAATAATACGGCCGAGCATTCAGACCGGAGAGAAACTGCCCGATCGCCGTCGAGGCTCGGACCCAGTAGTCGCGGTCTCGCCAGCGAGCCAGCAACCAGCGGACATTCTTGATCGGGCGGAAGAAACAGGACAACGCTCCGCCGCGAGCCAACGCCAAGCAGAGATGCGCAGCCATCCCCCACTTCGTCACAAACAAAGCGAACTTCCAGCCACCTGCTCCGCCTGGATCAATCAACTGAGCATCGGTTGCGGCACCGGCCAGCAGTCTCAGCGGCAGCACGCACAGCCACACGCCCAGCACGATCGAACCGAAACGCGGAGCAAGTCCCAGCAACGGAAACGACGCTCGAATCTTGCCGCTGCGAGCGACTCGGCCTTCGACATCCAGCAGATAACCGAGCACCCAAAAGTTGACGATCGGTACCGCGGCCGCGACCGCCAGCAACAACGTCAGGCTCGCGAGTCCGAAGAGCGTACGAACAATCCACAATGCACATTGAATCGGATGCCGCCACGGCACCGGGAACGGCGGCAGTCGGTCGGCCACGAGTTCTTCTTCGAGAACTGGCAGCGCGACTTCTGACGCAACTTCGCTGGCCGATTCATCGACTTCGAGAACCGCCAACTCCGGAGGCTGTGACGACCAACCGGGAAGCGGTTTGAGCGTCGCGGGCGGCGTGGTTGGCTCATCGGCCACGAGCGTCGGCAAGTCGTCGGTCGCCGATGGCGAGCGACGCTCCGATGGCAGCGGCGGTCGAACGTTCGGTCTGGTCGATCCTGGACTGGTCACGGCGGCATCCAAAGTCGGTTGGGATTCCATCCCGACCGATCGAGTCAGAGTAGGACTGGTCGGGAAAGAGCCCCAACCTGCGATTGCCGACATACCTCGACGGCAACGCCACGGTTTCGCGATGATCCCTGAAACGCCGCAGGGCGTCGAGTGGTATCAGGTGGCCGACGCGTCTCTCGCCGGACGGATGCGACACGCACCCGCCACGAAAGGTAGCCCCATGCGATGGAATTTGTTGCTTCCCGGCGCCGTGTTGCTGGCTGTGATCTGCCTGGTAAGTTTTGTCACTCATCAGCCGCTCAAAGGGGTTGCAACCGAAGAGTCCGCTCGCCCGACGGCTGACATCGACGAATCCGTTCAGAAGGTCAACCTGTTCTTCGCTCGACGCTGGGCGGGAGAAGACCTGCAATCGGCAAAACAAACGGACGAGCTGACCGTGCTGCGGCGCATCACGCTCGCGCTGATGGGAACGGTCCCGTCGCTGGAAGAGATTCGAGCCTTCGAGCAAGACCGCGGCCCGGATCGTGTGCCGCGCTGGACCGCGAGATTCCTGCACGACCGCCGTTACGCCGAGTACTTCGCAGAGCGATTGGCTCGCGGTTTCGTTGGCGTCGAAGGCGGACAATTCATCGTCTATCGCCGAGACCGGTTTTTGAATTGGCTCAGCGATCAGCTTGAAACCAATCGGCCGTACCCGGAACTTGTCCGCGAGATGATCGGCGGCAATGGCCTGTGGACCGATGAGCCGGAGGTCAATTTCGTGATGGCCGGCTACGACGACGGCGAAGGCTTCAACGAAAACAAACTGGCCGGCCGAGCGGTGCGAGCGTTTCTCGGTCAGCGAATCGACTGTGCTCAGTGCCACGACCACCCGTTCGATCATTGGAAGCAAAACGAGTTTGCCGGACTCGCCGCCCACTTCGGGCAGCTCAAGCTCAGCCCGGTCGGAGTTCGCGAGGATCGCGACTTGAAGTTCGAGGTCGAGGACCGCAACTCGCTGGAAAAGAAAGTCGTCGAGCCAGCGGTCCCGTTCGGCGAAAAATGGGAGCCAACGGAAGGCACGCGCCGCGAGCGACTCGCCGCCTGGGTCACACATCCGGAGAACCGCCGGCTCGAACGCGCGATCGTGAACCGAGTTTGGGGACTGCTGTTCGGCCGTTCGTGGATCGAACCGGTCGATGACTTGCCCGACCCCTCAGGTGACGAGATCGCCGGCCCGAAGGTCGACGGAGCCAAGCATCCGAAGACGATGAAGCCGGGCGAACAAGACTTGCTAGACGTGCTCGGAGCCGACTTCCGCGAACATGGCTACGACCTGCGCCGCTTGATCGAAGTCATCGTCGCCTCGAAGCCGTTCCTGTTGGAATCCAAGTCGGACGTCGATGACGCTTCGCGGCTCGATCGGATGAAAGAACACTTCGCAATCTTCCCACTGACTCGGCTGCGGCCGGAACAAATCATCGGTGCGTTGCTGCAAGCGTCGTCGCTGACGACCATCGATCAGAACTCACACTTGATTTCGCGGCTCATCAAGCTGACGCGGTCAAACGACTTCGTCAAAGAATACGGCGACCTCGGCGAGAACGAACTCGAAGACCGAGCCGGCACGATCCCGCAAGCGTTGCTCCGCATGAACGGCAACTTAGTCAGCGAGACCATCGACGCGAAACCGTTCACAGCCAGCGGCCGAATTTCGCAGATGGCTCCCGATGACACCAAGCGCCTGGAACTGTGCTACCTCGTCTGTCTCACCCGCCGTCCCACTCCCGAAGAGTCCGCCTACTTCTTGCCAGTCCTCGAAGAGAATCGGCCGCAGCGTCGCGGGTTGGTCGTCGAGGATCTGTATTGGACCTTGTTCAATTCGCCGGAATTTGCGTGGAACCACTGACTCCAAAGAGGCTGCCATGAATCTCTCCCGTCGCGATCTCTTGCAGGCCGCATTCGCGTCCGGCTTGTCGTTCGCACTGCCCGGTCTTGATTTGCGAGCCGCCGAAACGCGCGGCGACGAACGCCAAAAGTCACTGATCGTGATTTGGCTCGGCGGCGGAGCGAGTCAGCTTGAGACGTGGGATCCGCATCCCGGCACGAAGATCGGCGGGCCAACGAAGTCGATCAAGACCAAGCTTCCCGGTCTCGAAATCGCCGACCTGTACCCGCGCGTCGCCGAGCACATTCACGAACTGAACGTCATCCGCTCGCTCGTCTCGAAGGAAGGAGATCACGAGCGTGGGACGTACTTGCTGAAGACCGGCTATCGCCCGGACCCAACGCTGATTCATCCCTCGCTGGGGGCGATTGCCAGTCATGAACTGCCGAACGACAAGCTCGAAATCCCGGCGCACATCTCGCTGCTCGGCGGCCAATTCCCCGCTCGCGGCGGATTCCTCGGCGAGATTTTTGATGCCTTCAAGATTTACGATCCCAGCAACGGCATTCGAAATTTGAAAGCTCGCGTCGGCGACGCCCGACAACAGAAACGCCTGGCGGGTTTGGATATCGTGACCAAATCCTTCCAGACTGGCCGCCGCGTGCAGGTCGAAAACACACTGCATCAACTGACGGTCGAACGCGCGTTGCGAATGATGACCTCGGAACAGCTCAAAGCCTTCGAGATCGACCAAGAGTCGCAAGCGATCCGCGACGCTTACGGCGACACGCAATTCGGCCGCGGCTGTCTCGCGGCGCGACGACTCGTCGAGACTGGCGTCCGAGCAGTCGAGGTGACGCTCATGGGCTGGGACACGCATGCCAACAATTTTGAAGGTCACAAGACGCAGGCCAAAGAGCTTGACCCGGCGCTGGCGGCGCTGGTTCACGACCTCAAACAGCGTGACCTGTTGGCTTCGACTCTCGTGCTGTGCATCGGCGAATTCGGTCGTACTCCGAAGATCAATGGCTTGGACGGTCGAGATCATTGGCCGAGGGGCTTCTCGTGCCTCGTCGGCGGCGGAGGGCTGCGTTCAGGAGTTGTCCTCGGCGAAACCGACACTGAGCCGCTGATCGAACAAGATGCGAACAAATCCACTGCGATGCCGCACGATCCGATCGAAGTCCCCGATCTGTTCGCGACGATCCTGCGACAACTCGGCGTCGAGTTCGACAAAGAAGTGCTGACGCCGATCGGCCGACCGATGAAGTTCAGCTCCGGCAAGCCGATCGAGCGGCTGATCGCGTCAACGTAGCCGTCACGCTCCGAGGCTGTGAGTTTTTCACGCCACCGAGATCAACCCGGTGGCGACAAAATCACAACCGCTCCGTGTGCTAACGATTCCGCACACAGAGTGTGCGGCCTACTATCTGACTCATGCCGCTGATTCCAGTTCAAACTCTCGATGACCCGCGACTCGTCGTCTTTCGCGATGTCAAAGCCACTCGGCATTCCAAGTGGAAAGGCCGCTTCATCACCGAAGGGGCTCGGCTCGCGAAACGCTTGCTCGCGACTGACTACGTTGTCGAGTCGATGCTGCTCACCGAAGGCCGCGTCGAAGAATTTTCGTCGTGGCTGCGACCGGACGTGCCAACCTTCGTGATGCCGCAAACGCTGGCCGCCGAGTTGATTGGCTACAACTTTCACTGCGGCGCGATGGCGTGCGCGTTGCGCAAGCCGAATCCGAGCCTCGACGAAATCATGGCTCGTGGTGGCGAGCGGATGACGTTCGTCGTCTGCCCCGACGTCAACGATCCCGAAAATATCGGCACGCTGATTCGCCTCGGAGCCGCCTTCGGCATCGACGCGATGCTGCTGGGGCCGGCGTGTGCCGATCCGTTCTCGCGCCGCGTGTTGCGAGTCTCGATGGGCAACGCGCTGACGCTGCCGATTGTGTGCAGCCGCGACTTGACCGCAGATTTGCGGCGGCTGAAGTCCGAGTGGCGAGTGCAGCTCGCCGCGACCATCGTGGAGAACACTGATCCGACGGACGACGATGTCGGCGTCCGGGCGACGGAACTCGCGGAACCACTCGGCCAAGCTGGCCGCCCCGCTCGGCTCGCGCTGCTGTTTGGCAACGAGGCGAACGGCCTCGGCCCCGAATGGCTGGAGCAGTGCGACCGGCGGCTGACGATCCCCATGCAAGCGGCCGATTCGCTCAACGTCGCGGTCGCAGCGGGGATCTTCCTGCACCACTTTACGACATCGGCGTTCGACGCGACCCCAAAGGGCCAGAGTGTCTCAAGGCCTTAGCGCGGCGTGGACCTCATGGTCTGCGGCGAGACCGATTCGAGCGCTGACGCAACGAGATTATCCCCCGTTGTGAGCCTCCCCTGTGTGAGAGCGTTGGAGGGTCCGAGCAATTGCGGAGGGCATTCTCCATTGAATTTGGAAACTGCGCTGGCGTTTCTTTGAATTGCGACTGAGAGACCTCAACCAGCAAATACGAAACTCGCGGTGCGTGAGACGCACCACTGGTTTTTTTCGCGCGCTCACGCCGGTTGCTTGGTTGAACTCCGAAACTCCCAAGCCGCGCTGATCGCCAGAGCGGCGGTTTCGATGCGCAGGATGTGCGAACCCAACCGTACCGGAGTTGCTCCGGCGGCGATTGCCGCAGAGTGCTCATCGACGGTGAAGCCTCCCTCGGGACCGATCAATGCGATCGTTGATTGAAGTCCATCGCCGAACGACTCGAACAGTTGTCGAACATTTCGTTCCGCGCGCGGATCGGCCAGCAAGAGTATCCGTGACGGCAACGCCGCTGAGAATTCGCGAAAAACATCGGACAGCGTTGTCAGCGGATCGAGTCGCGGCAGTCGTGACCGGCCACACTGTTTGCACGCGGCGATGGCGGCCTGTGCGAGCTTGTCCATCTTCCCCTCGCCCGGTTCGACAACACTGCGAGCCGTGCGCAGCGGGATGATTCGCGTCGCGCCGAGTTCGGTCGCTTTCTCGACCAGCCAGCGGGCGCGGTCTCCTTTCGGCAGCGCGGTGGCGAGGATCAGTTCGTCCGTCTCGGCCGGTGTGGTCCAGCGGTCGAGAATCTGCAGTTCGGCGGAGCGTTTGCGGTGGTTGACCAGTTCGGCGATCGCTTCGTCTCCCTGGCCGTTGAACAGGCCGACTCGGTCGCCGACTTTCGCTCGCAGGACGTGCAACAGGTGGTGAGCCTCGGAGCCATCCAGTTCGACTGCGGCTTGCTCAACAGTGGCAAGCTGTAGCGGTTGCGGAAGGAAGAAGCGTTCGACCGGCGATTCTGGTCGTGCGGATTGTGGACGAGTCATGCGATGCCGGAGCCTCTGCCGAATACGGACTTGGGATGATGTCGAACACGAAGGGACAGGTCCATGCACGAGCGGTATTGGGGACGGAATGACTTCGCGTTGCAAGGCACGATCGGCCAGAGCGGGTTGATCGAGACTCCGCCACACGAAGAAGCGTTGGCTCGGCTGAGCTACTTGGTTGAGCATCGCCGCCGCTTCGGACTGATGCTCGGCCCGGCAGGCACCGGTAAATCACTCGTCCTGCGTGCTGCGGCTCGCGAGGCGAAACGGCTCGGCTGCGAAGTCGCGATGATGGATTTGTTCGGAACCGACTCGCACGATCCGCTCTGGCAATTAGCCATCGCTCTGCGGCTGGGGCCGACCGAGCGTTGGTCGCACGCGACTCTGTGGCGAACGGTCTGCGACCACTGGCACGCACTGCATTCGGCCCGCTTGCCGAGCGTGCTGCTGTTCGACCACTTGGAACGAGCCGAAGTGGATTGTCTGGGAATGATCGAGCGGTTGCTGCATCTCGAAGTCACGAACGACGGCGGTCTGACGATTTTGGCGGCGGCTCGTGAGGGGCTTGATCAATGCTCGCTCGGAGAGCTTGCCGAGCAGTCGGAGTTGCGAATCGAGTTGCCTTCCCTGAACCGTCGTGAGACAGAATCGTTCGTTCGAGAACTGCTCGACAAAGCCAGTCACGATCGCGAGTTCTTCAGCCGTGATGCGTCGCAGACGTTGTTCGACCTGAGCGGCGG
>QWQF01000033.1 GCA_003669125.1 Planctomycetota bacterium | reverse complement strand
GTTTCCCCGCGCATGAAGTGCTGCGTCGCGTGCTGTTGGCGGCGACTCACGGAGCCAGTCCCAGCCTCGCGGTGATTCAACCTGATCACATGCAGAAGGGAGCCTATGACGCGCTCGCCGAAGTCCAGCGTCGCAAACCATGGCTGACTCACAAACGCCCTGAGCCGTGGGGTGCGATGTTGCTCAGCGATAACACTCGCACGTTCTACGGTCGCAGTTCGGGGCAAGTTGAAGATCGTTATCTGGCACATGTCTTCGGGACTTACCGAGCGATCCTCGAAGAGCATCTGCCGGTGACGGTGACTTGCGATTGGAACCTGAACGCGGACGATCTCGCGAGCCAGAAGGTGCTGATTCTGCCCAACGCCGCCAGCCTGAGCGACGCGCAAGCCGCAGCCATCCGGGAGTTCGTCAGGAATGGCGGCGGACTGGTGGCGTCGCTCGATACGTCGCTCTGCAACGAGTTTGGCGACCCGCGTCCCGATTTCGCGCTGGCCGACGTGCTCGGAGTTCATCACGGCGGCCCGACAAAACCGCTCGCAAAACCGGCGACGAAAGACGGAGCCGCGCAGCCCGATGCGGCAACTCGCTCCGATCTCGACATCAATTTCGCGAGGAACCTCGATGACGACTATTGGCTGAAGCGAAAGAACGTCTTCGCACTGCGAGTGCCGAGCGACAGTGTGCTCGCCAGCGACAAGCTGCGCGAGTTGATCGGTCGCGAGCCCGTGACGTTCAAAGGCCCGCTGCTCAATACTCGTGTCAGTGAGGGCATCTCGATCGCAGCTCAAGCGGCTCCGCACACCACGCCAGACGCCGCGCCCACTCCAGCCATCGTGACACGACAATTCGGCAAGGGCCGAGTCGTCTACTTCGCCGCCGGCCTCGATCACGCGTACTACAGCTATGCCTATCCCTATCAGCGAGTGTTGCTGGCCAACGCCATTCGCTGGGCGGCAAACAGCACTCCACCCGTCGAAGTGGAAGCCCCGCGCTGCGTGCATTCCACCGTCTTTCGGCAGGCGAAAGACGGCCGAGAAAGACTGCTCGTGCATCTCTACAACGACGTCAACACCACGGCGTTTCACGGTCTACCGAACGACGACGTTCCGCTCCGAGAAGAGACGCTGCCGATCCACGACATCCGCGTAAACCTGCACGGCTACCGCATCCAACGAGCCACGCAACAACCCGAAGCCCGCCCGCTCCCTCTGGCGATCAAAGGCGAATCCACCGTGATCACGGTCCCGCGCCTCGACGTTCACTCCGTGATCGTGCTCGATCTGGCAAGTTCGGAATGAGACACAAGTTTTTGTGCGCGGATTCACGGGTTGATGCGATTGTGAGCCAAGAGTCGGGTGGTTGCTGAAGGTAAAATCAAGGCGGCCAAATCCATCATACTCAAAGCGGGTGCCAATGAGATCAACGCCTTGAATCGCTCAAACCAACCATTGCCGCACGGCCCAAATCAACAAGCAACGGAGACAACGTCATGAACTGGAAATCATTCTTCACAGCGCTCGCGCTATTCGCAGCAACGGTCATGAGCACCGTCCAAGCTACGGCGGCGGAGCAGCCAATCTCGAAGCCGGACGGCAAGAAGAAGCCCGTGAAGGTCTTCATCCTCGCCGGGCAGTCAAACATGGAAGGGCAAGGCTCGGTGGATCATGATGATGAGAGGGACTCCAACGGCGGCAAGGGCAATTTGGTCTGGTCGATGAAACACTCGAAGAGCGCCGACAAGATGAAGAAGCTCAAGAATGAAAAAGGGGAATGGGTTGTCCGGGATGATGTGCTGGTATCATTCAAGGTTGGCGGCGACAAACTCCTGAAGGGTGGCCTCACGGTGGGCTTCACCGGTTATGGTGCAGACGGATCGAGAAGGCACATGGGACCCGAACTGGGGTTCGGTTTTGTTCTGGGCGACTTCTACGAAGAGCCGGTGCTGTTGATCAAAACGGCCTGGGGCGGGCACAGCCTGCACGGGCATTTCCGTTCGCCAAGTTCCGGCAAGCCGGCCTATGACACCGGCAACTGGCCAAAACCCGAAGATGTTGGGCAGTCTTATCGCGAAATGGTGAAAGAAGTCCGCGCCGCCGTGGCTGAGCTTGGCGGGCAGGAATATGAAATGGCGGGCTTTTACTGGCAGCAGGGCTATAACGACATGGTCACCCCAAAGGCGATACCCGAATATGCGCAGCTTCTCGTCAACCTGGTCAGCGATCTCCGCAAGGAATTCAATGTGCCGAACATGCCGGTAGTGGTCGGCGAACTGGGCAATGGCGGACCGGTGACCGAGGGCGCGATGTTTGAATTCAGAAAGGCGCAGGAAGAAGGAACAAAGCGGATCAAGAATGCTTTGTTCATCAAGACCACCGATTTTGCCCGGCCGCCAGAACTCTCGCCCTGTCCCACGCATGGACATCACTGGTTCGCCAATGCGGAGAGTTACTTTCTGATCGGCGATGCGGCCGGCGAGGGAATGAAGAGCATGCTGAAGTAATCCTTTTACGTTAGGCGCTGATGGGCAACGCGATGGTTGAGTTGCTGAAGAGACAGACCAAGTAACACAAACCCGGATATCTGGGATCCGCTCCCAGGCTTTGCTCCATCGAAATGAATAGGCAAACCATGAAACACATTCTCGTTGCTGTCGCGATGTTTTTCGCCGCCTCGGCCCATGCTGTGTGTGATGAAGGTAAGCCAGCGACAACTCCGGCAGCACCGTTCCGGGTCGGCGAGAGGATACTGCCCTTGCTGCAGAACTACTGCGTGTCCTGTCATGGGAACCAAACGGCAGAGGGGGAAGTCCGGCTCGACAATTTGGAGTGTCTCAAGCTCGATGCGAGGCTCGATTTACTGAACCGCGCGCATGAGCAGATTTTCATCGGTGAGATGCCGCCGAAGAATGAAAAACAGCCCACCGAAGCCGAACGCAATCTCTTGACCGATTGGGTTTCAAGTGAGTTGCGGGCGCACAATGCTTCGAAGCTCGAAGACAAACTACGCAAGCCGGAATACGGCAACGTGGTGAACCACGAGAAATTGTTCTCCGGCCAATACAAGGATCTGCCCGGCTTCACGCCCGACCGCCGCTGGCTGATCAGCGAATATATATTCGACGCGACGTTCAACCATTTGCTGGGAATCAAAAAGACAAGAGACATTGACGGGAAGAGGATGCCAATCATCGGGGGGAGTTTGCGTCCTTTTATGCGCATCAACATCACCAATCCCTTCCTGCTGCCGACCCACAGCGGGGTTCGTTACTACGACACCACCACGTTGGATGGCGGGCATTTCCTGACAATGGTCAACAATGCCAGGGAATTCTCGGCGTTCCTGATGTCTCTGTCGAAGAGCCACAACTCGCTTCCAGCGTATAATAAAATCATGGCGACGGAATGGGCGCACGAGAAACTTGTCGCGAATCGCCAGAGCTATTTGAAGAGCAACATCGAGCCATTGCTGCGTGAACTGTATCAGGACAAACACGAAGCTTTGCTGCCCGTATATGTGGCTTCCAAACCTGTGCCAGTAAAGACGACGGACGCGGAAGGGAAGCCGCTAAAAAGGGAAGAGTTCGATGGTGCAGTTCCTTCGCGGGATGACTTGGATGAAATCTATTCCGCAATGCGGAGACATTCTCCCAACGGCGAAAAACAGGACGAGGCCCTGGTCACGACATGTGAGCGGGAGTGGTTTATCTCTGGGGTAAACGAACTGAATATCCGACTGCGCGTGGCATTCATGCGCAACTGGATGGATGAGCTGTTAAAGCGCAGGCCAAAGGCCCCCGCGCCCTACGTGCCGAAGCCCCCTGTCGATTCGGAACTGGCGATCATTCGCACGGCAATCCTGAAACATCGCAAGGCTGGCGACACCTATGCGGCCATCATTAACAAGTGCACCGCGAGTTGGGTGGAGGAGTTCAAGCAGGAACGACTCAAAGAGCCGCCATTAACTGACGCGATGCTCGCTGATATCGTGGACCTCCTTTTCACCAAAATCCTCGAACACAGCCCGACAGCCCAGGAAAAAGCCGACGACAGCGCCTTGATGAAGTCCTACATCCAGCAATTGGGAAATGAGCAGGCCTTTAGCAAGCTCATTCAAACCTTCATTTTGCGCTCAGATTTCGTCTATCGTTCTGAATTCGGCGCAGGGCAGACAGATGAGCACGGGCGAAAAATGCTTTCACCGCGCGATGCCAGTTACTCCATCGCCTATGCGCTGACGGACAGCAGTCCCGATAAGCAGTTGGTGGAGGCGGCCAACAGCGGCCGGCTCAACACGCGGGAAGATTACCGGCGTGAAGTGCTGCGCCTGCTTAAACCCACGGACCAGCTTTACTTCATTGATGAGTCTCTTGATCACGGATATGTGGACAGCTTTACCGACATGCCGATCCGTAAATTGCGGTTTTTCAGGGAGTTTTTTGGCTATCCTGCCCTGCTCCCCATTTTTAAGGACAACAAGCGCTTTGGCGGTAATTACGACAACGGCACGAATCGCAGATTGGTCGTCGAGGCGGATCTGTTGGTGGAGCACATCCTCAAAGAAGACCGCAATGTCTTTGAGCAGCTCCTATCCACCGAGAAGTTCTACGTTTATCACTCGGGGGACAACACGGCGATGGCCGCCGCGACACAAAGCATCCGCAAAGTCTATGATTACTTTAAGGACAAAGACTGGAAAAACTTCGACGTGGAAAAGTTGACGGCTCACCTGCCATTCCTCAAAGAGAACCCGATTCCCGGCCTGAATCTCCACGTTTTGGAGAACGGCAAAGCCGACATGAATCAGGTGAAGATTTTCAAATCGATGATGACCGATTACACGGAGCGGCTTGGCAACGGGACGACTGTCACCGCCCCTTACTCATCGGTCTTCGGAGTCCCGGGCACCGCGAAGACTCGCGCCGGCAACCAGTTGGGAAGTGGCGAGGTAGCAAAGGCTTTTAACCTTGATATGGGGAGCTGGAACTATCCGACCGTTCAACCCGCCAAAATGGAGCACCGTAAGGGTCTGCTCACCCACCCGGCGTGGCTCATCGCCTTTGCCGCCAACACCGAGACGGATCCGGTCAGACGCGGCAAATGGGTTCGTGAGAAATTGCTGGCTGGCACGGTGCCCGATGTTCCGGTCACGGTGGACGCGGTGATTCCCCAAGATCACACCAAAACTCTGCGCCAACGCCTGGAGAATAAGACCCAGGCCGAATACTGCTGGAAATGCCATGAGCGCATGAACCCCTTGGGCAACAGCTTCGAAATGTATGATGACTTCGGACGCTATCGCACCGAAGAGTCGCTCGAACATCCGGACAACTTGATCAAGAAGATACCGGACAAAGGTACACCAAAGCAGGATTTGCGAGACATCTACAAAACCCTGCCAGTGGACGCCAAAGGCAAACTCGACGGGACTGGCGACCCCAAGTTGGACGGCGAGATCACGGACGCCATTGACCTCGCGGGGCGTCTCGCAAAATCCGGCAAGGTTCGCCAGTCCATCATTCGTCATGCCTTCCGTTATTTCATGGGGCGTAACGAAGTGTTATCCGATTCTAAAACGCTGATCGACGCCGATCAGGCCTATCTCGAGAGCGGCGGCAGCTTCGACGCCGTCATCGTTTCCCTGCTTACCTCCGATTCATTCATCTACCGCAAATCCACAACTACCACCAAGTGACACCATGAGAACCAGAAGAGACTTTCTCAAAACCACGGCCCTGGGCGCGGGCGCACTTTCCCTGACGCCCTGCTTCAACTTGTTTGGAGCGGAAGCACCGGGCAGCGGGTTTCCAAAGCGATTTGTGTTCATTCGCAAATCCAACGGAGAGCGCCCACTTGAACTCGCGCTGCCGACTTTCTCCGCCCAAGACAAAGCACTCGATGAGAAGAAACAACCACTGGAAGTCGCCCTCGACCGGCACGAATTGCCGGTCTACCTGCGAGGACTGGAAAAGCACAAGGCGAACATGTGCATTCTCCAGGGCTTGTCCTGCATGATGAGCGAGAACGGCCACTTCTCCTATTCGTCCGTGATGGGCGCCTACAAATCCAATCGCGACTCGCTCAGCGGCATTAAACGCGCCACGATCGATTTCGAATTGGCCAAGCTCTATCCCTCGCCCTTCGGCCACATTGAACTGTCTCTGACCGGCAACTACTCGACCCACCGCACCGGCATTGTCTCTGGCTACTCCGCCCCCGGACCCCACCAGCGGAACTATTGCTACGCCGACCCGATGACCGCCTATAACGAGCTGTTCCGCTCCGTCACGAATCCCAGCGTGGTGCAATCCGACAATGCCATGTTCAAATTCCTGGAACGCGAGGAAACCTTCAAGGCGAGCGTTCTGCTGGGCTACGAGAAACAAAAACTCAGCAACCACATCCTCTCCATCGAAGCCATTCAGGCACGGAATCTGAAATTGTCGAAGATGGCCGGTTCCATCGCGAAACACCTGCCGAAGATCGACAAAGTCCACGAGAACGGTGGACTGACCGCCACTGCACCGCAAAAGCAGGAGGCCATGACCGAGATCCTGATCGCCGCCCTGATCACCGGGCTGACGAATGTGGTGACCTACACGATTGATGAGTTGTCCACTCCCATGCGGGGCCTGCCCGGAAACGAGGGCGACAACGTTAACATCCACGGCATCGGGCACAACGGCAGTTTCAGTGGTGTCCCGGCCGATAAAATCCGGGAAAATATCCGCATCCTGCACATGCAGCAGGTGGCCCGCATTGTCGAACGCCTGAAGGCCGAACCCGAAGGCAACGGCACGATGTTTGACAATACCATGATCATGTATTTCCCCGAAGGCGGCGAAACACATCACGGCAGCGGATCCGAAGCGCCCTTCGTCATCCTCGCAGGGGACAATTGCAATCTCGACCTGGCCGGCCGCTACATCCGCCTGCCCTACCATGCCACCGAAGGCCACAAGACCATCGGCAACTGGTACACCACCCTGCTCAACGCTCACGGCAATCCGATCAAACACTACGGCGACTTTGACCTCGTGATGGCCCGACTGAAGCTGGATCAGTCCGGAGCCATCAAACAGTTCATGGCGTGAGTCGGAGGGAGAACGCGAAGCGTTTCATCACACCAATCCGAGTCCGGATTGGTGCCAGGCTCAACCCAAATGAAGAATATCGGCTAACCCAACCGAGACATAACTCAAGGATCGTTACAGAACTCATGAAAACCGCGTCGTTACTTTCTTGTCGCTTGATCTTCCGCAGCATGCTTGCGGCGATTGTCTTCACCAACCTGTGTGTCGCCGCGGAGCCGAGCAAGACTCCGCCGGACCTCACGCAAGATCGCGCCGTGGATCGCGAGCTGACTTACAATCTCGGAGCGACCGGGTTGCGAGGTTGGATTTACAGCAAACCGGCGACTTACTTCGATGGGCTGCAAGGTCGGACGACGGCGGCCAGTCGACAGATTCTGGTGACTCACGTCGGGGCGAAGTCTCCGGCTGACGGAGTGTTGCAAGTCGACGATGTCATCTTGGGCGTCGATGGGAAACTCTTCAGTGAGGATGCTCGGAAGAGCTTTGCTCTCGCGATTCAGAACGCCGAGAAGGAGTCGAGTGGCGGCGTGCTCAAGGTGACTCGGTGGCGCGCGGGGAAGACGGAGGACGTGCAACTCAAGTTGAGAGTGCTCGGGACGTACTCGGCGACCGCTCCGTATGACTGCCCGAAGTCGAAGAAGATTTTCGAGGAAGCCTGCGTCGCGTTGGAGAAGGAATCACTCCCCGCGAACTGGCACGGAGCAATCAGTGGGCTCGCGCTGCTGGCGACGGGCGACGACGCGTATCGACCTCGATTGAAGAAGCTCGCTCAGGAGATCGCGGCGAATGCACTCAAGTCGGAACGCATCGGCATGGGGAGTTGGGAGAGCAGCTATCGCGGGCTCTTCTTGGG
>QWQF01000309.1 GCA_003669125.1 Planctomycetota bacterium | reverse complement strand
AGGCCAGGATGCTCAGCGAATCTTCAAGCTCGCGAGGGCGATCAAGGCGAGCAGGGCGGAGATGATCCAGAAGCGGACCACGACTTTCATCTCGTGGTGTCCGGCGAACAGGTAGTGGTTGTGGAGCGGGCTGCACCGCAGCAGTCGGTTGCCGGTTCGTTTGAACCAGACCACCTGAACGATGACGCTGAGCGTCTCGACGACGAAGACGCCGCCGACGATGACCAGCAGGAACTCTTGTTTGGTCACGAGTGCCGCCAGGCCCAGCAACGCGCCGATCGGCAGCGAGCCGGTGTCTCCCAGAAAGACTTGAGCCGGATGGCAGTTGAACCACAGAAATCCGAGCATCGCGCCGACCAGCGCTCCGATCACGATCGCCAGTTCTCCCGCGCCGGGGATGTGCGGGATGCTGAGGTATTCGGACAACGTCTTGTGTCCGGCGAGGTACACCAGCACGGTGAAGGCCGAGCCAGAGAAGATCGTGCAACCGCTGGCGAGACCATCCAGTCCATCGGTTAAATTCACGCCGTTCGAACTGCCGGCCATCACCAGAATCGCCCAGAGGATCCACGCCGTTCCGAGTGACAGGCCGAGGTTTCCAATCGGCCAGATGACTTGCCACTGCTGCGGAAGGCCTCCCTGCTGATCGTACAAGACCACCGCGATGATCAGTGACATCACGATCTGCCACGCCATCTTGGTGCCGGCCTTCAGCCCGTTTCGTGACGTTCGCAGTTTGATCCAATCGTCGGCGGCACCCAACGCTCCGAAGCCGATCGTCGTGACCAGACCGAGCACGACATAAACGTTCGACAGGTCGCCCCACATCAGTGTGGCGAGCGCGACGGCTCCCATCACGAACAGGCCACCCATCGTCGGCGTGTTGTTCTTCGTGGCGTGCAGTTCGTTGAGCTTCTCCGAGTCGCTGCCGATCCGCTCGCGGAACCGTCTCTGCAAAATCCGAATCGCCAGCGGACCAAAGAGCATGCACAGCAAAAACGAAGTCCCACCCGCGAGAGCTGTGCGTGCCGTCAAAAACACACGCGAGTCGCCGGAGAAGAGCTGCTCGAACCGTTCGAGCAACGGAGCAAAATGTTGGAGCCAGACGAACATGGATGAGGTGACGCGGTGTGGAGGGTGACAAGGTGAATGCTGTCAGACAAACGAACCGACAGCCGATGGCCAAGAGACGACAGCCGTTATTTCACTTTTCCGATCCGACTTCTGTCGCAGCCACTCGACCACTCGTTCCATGCGCATGCCGCGTGAGCCTTTCACGAGCAGGACGTCTCCCGGTTCGAGGACGCAGTCGAGGACGGTCAGCAGAATCTCGAAGTGATCGCATTGGGCGAGCCGGCTGGGACGCAGACCGCCGGCAAGTGCTCCGCGGATGACGTGTTCGGATTGTTCTCCGAAGACGAGTAACCCATCGACGTGGGCTTCGGCCGCTGCGAGGCCAAGCCCAAAGTGAGCCTGTTCGGCGTGCGGGCCAAGTTCCAGCATGTCGCCGGTGATGAGCAGTCGTTTGTTGGCTCCCCGCCAGTCACGCAGCGTTTCACAGGCGGCGTGCATCGAGGCGGGATTGGCGTTGTACGTGTCGTCGATCACCGTCCACGAGCCGATCTGATGTACTTGGCAACGTCCCGGTGCCGCTTGAAAGTTGGCGAACCCGGCGGCGATTTGCGTTGGCGACAGACCGATCTCGCGAGCAATCGCCAGCGCAGTCAGTGCGGCTTGCAAGAAGTGTCGGCCGGTGACGGGGACTTCGTATTCGATGTGATCGACCTCGAACGTCAGCCGTTGATTGGCGACTCGGACGTGCGTCGCGCGGACGTGATTGCCTTCGGATTCGCCGACGAAGAGCACCGGACAGCTTGAGCGATCCGCCATGCCGCGCGTCACCGGATCGTCACCCGGCAGGATCGCGAAGCCGGTCGCCGGCAACGCTTCCAACAGTTCGCCTTTGCCGAGTACGATTTTCTCGGTCGAGCCGAAACCGTCCACATGCGCCAGCCCAATGCCGGTGATGACGCCGACTTCCGGCCGAGCAATCTCCGCCAGCATCGCGATCTCGCCAACCGCCGAGGCACCCATTTCGAGCACCGCGAACTCGTGGCTTTGATCCAGGTCGAGCAGGCTCAGTGGCAAGCCGATATGGTTGTTGAAATTCTTCAGACTGCGAACGCCAGAATGCGCCGCCGACACGACTGCGTGGATCATCTCGCGAGTCGTCGTCTTGCCGAAGCTGCCCGTGACACCGACGACCAGACCCTCCTGTTGCGAGCGGTACCAGCGAGCGAAATCCGCCAGTGCGGTCAGCGTGTCCTCGACCACGATCAACGGCGGAACGGGACCGTGTCCCGATCCGGTCTTCCACGCCTCTTGAGCCTGTGACAGTCGATCGCGACGTACGACGGCGAGACCGGCGTCTCGACGACGCGCTTCGACGAGAAACGAATGCCCGTCGTGATGTTCGCCACGCAACGCCCAGAAAATATCGCCGGACCGAATGCCGCGCGAGTCGATTTCAACCCGCGTGAACGCTGCCTCTCCGTTCGCGCCGCCGACAATCTGCCCGTGAGTCGCGGTTGCCAGTGAGTGAACTGAGACGGGGTGCATGAGATGTTCGTCGTTCCGCCGTCAGGCGGTCGGTGCGACTCCTGTCCGCCTGAAGGCGGGACGACCAACGTCACGCCAAGCCGTTCGCACGACCTCGCGGTCGTCGAATGGAAATCGCTGAGTGCCGATGATCTGTTCGGTTTCGTGCCCCTTACCGGCGATGAGGACGCAGTCGCCGGGGTGAGCTTCGGCGAGCGTCCAGGCGATCGCGGCTTTGCGATTCGGTTCGACGTGCAGAGGCGGGAAGCTGAGAGCGAAGCCGGCCAGGATGTCTTCGAGGATTCGCTGCGGGTCTTCGGTGCGCGGGTTGTCGCTGGTGACGACGATCAGGTCCGCGCCGAGCACCGCCTGCGCCATCTTCGGTCGCTTGGAGCGGTCGCGGTCACCGCCGGCTCCGAAGACCACGATGACTCGCTTCGAGCAAAGCTGCCGCAGATTCGAGACGCAGCGGCGCAGCGCGTCTTCGGTGTGTGCGAAGTCCACGAACACATCAAACGGCTGGCCGGCATTGACTCGTTCGAGCCGACCGGGCACGGCCGGCAACAGTTCGATGCCGAGTGCGATCGTCTTCAGCGGAACTCCGAAATGGTACGCGGCGGCGGCAGCGGCGGCAGCGTTCGCGACGTTGTGCCGGCCGATCATTGGGATCAAGACGGGCTCGGCTCCCTCGCCGCAGCCGAGGACGAATTGTGTCCCAGCGGTGGATTCTTTGACGATTGTCGCGGTCACGTCCGCTTCATGATCGATGCCGAAGGTCACGATGCGACCGCCGAGATCGACACGCTGCGCGATCGCGGAGCTGCCCGCATCGTCGGCGTTGAGCACGAGCACGCCGTCCGGCTTGAGGTGCTCGGCGATGCGCGTCTTCGCGGTGAGGTACGTCTCGAAGTTCTGGTGGTAGTCGAAGTGGTCCTGTGTGACGTTCGTCACGATGGCGACATCAATCTGCGTGCCGCACGCGCGGCCTTGATCGAGTGCGTGGCTCGACAGTTCCATCGCGGCGTGAGTCGTGCCGCTCGCGACCATCGACGCCAGCCAGTTGGAAAGGACTTGTGAATCGGGTGTCGTCAGGCCCGCGCGTTCGTGCCGTGAACCGTCACTGTATTCGATCGTGCCGAGCACCCCGGTCGGATGTCCGGCCGCTCGCAGGATTGAGCGGATCAGCCAGGTCGTCGTGGTCTTGCCGTTCGTTCCGGTGACTCCAGCGACTTTCAAAGTCTGCGACGGATGCCCTGCGAGGGCATCGCACAGCAACGCGAACGCTCGACGCACATCGGGCACGAGGCACTGCGGCACCGACAAGTCGGGCAGTTCGCGACTGAGCAGCAACGCCTCGGCCCCGCGCAGCACGGCATCGCGAGCGAAGTCCTCGCCGTTACGCTGCGTGCCGGGGATCGCGGCGAAGAGCGATCCGGGGCTGACCATCTCGCTGCGCTCGGTTGCGTGCGCGACGAGAACGTCGTCGTCGCCGACAAACTGCGCGTGCGGAAGCAGAGCCTTGAGGCTGACCGGCGAATGCGGATTGTGTGCGGGCACGTCATGGCCTCCTTGCCGTGGACGTGAGGGAGAGGCAGGCTTCGGGCTATAGGCTTCGGGCCACAGGGATTTCACCTGAAGTCTGAAGCCCGAAGTCCGCAGCCCTTCGAGGGGCGGGATTCTCGACAATCACCCAGTTGGGTCAAGCCGAGTTTCGGCGTCGTCGTAGGCTGTGGCGCACGGTTTTCAGGCCGCGCAGCGTCGAACCGATGACTTTGCCGACCACTCGGTTGAGCGTTCGTGACGTCGCGAGAGCGCGAGCCTCGGCGAAGGTGAGAAATTCTCGGTGATGGTCGGCGACGAATTGTTCGACGCGGCGGATTTGGCCTTCGGTCATCACGTTGACGTGCAGGCAAAACGTCTGCACGCCCAGCGGCAGCACGCGAGGATTCGCCAACCACTGCGGCAGGAAGATCAAGCCGTGCTCGACCGACGGCCACGGCGAATAGCCATCGGTCACCGTCGTAAATCCGAGTTCGCGGAGTGCTCGCAACGTCAACCGGTCAAACGAATGCGACGGAGCCATGAACGTCTCGAAGCTCAGGTCGTGCTCGCGAAGGATTCGTTGTCCGCACGCAAGTTTGTTGAACTGCTCCTCGAACGGAAGTCCGGCGAACTCGCTGAGGCCGTTGATTCCCATCAGGCCACAATCACGAGTCACGTAGACATGCTGAAATCCGTGCTGAGCAATCTCCCAGCCACGCGCCTGCAGCGAGCGGAGTTGCTCCCAGAAGTCACCGGCGAACTCCGGAAACTGTTGCAACTGCGAGTCGTGATTGTCCGGGATCACGCCGAGCAGCGGCTGAATGCCAAACTCCTCGAACACACGCGCCAGCCGTTCAAACCGCGGCCAGTCCATGTGCGGAGCGATGTCATCCAGACGAATGAGATACTGAGCGGACATGCGGCGATGGTAGGTCTGCGGCGGAAAACAGGTCAATTCGCGTTTCAAGACCTCAAGTCTTCGCAGTTTCGCTGCGTTGACTTCGTTTCCTTCTGTTCCATCCTTTTTCACAATGGAGTTCGAATAGAAACGAACGAAGGAAACGAAGAGGCTCGCCAATGCAGATCGCTCGACTCATTTTGGGATCACGGTCGCCGCGCCGGCGCGAGTTGCTGGAGTTACTCATCCCGCCGGAGTCGATCGACGTCCTGCCACCCCGTTCGTCCGATGAACTGGGCTTCGACGGGCTGACGTCTTGGCTGGACATCGCTCGGCGACTGCAACAGATCGCTCGCGAAAAGAATGACGATGTGCTCTCGCAACTTTCGTCGAGCAGCGATTCACAACTGGTGCTGACGGCCGACACGATCATCGTCGCCAGTGATGCCGACGGGTGCTATCGGGTGCTTGGACAACCACCAGACGACGACTCCTGGCGCGAGGTTGTTCGAGGCTGGTTCTGCGATCTGTACGCCGGACGCAGTCACATTGCGGCAACATCGGTGTGCGTGACCGAGGTTCGCACAGGTCGCCGTCTGGAACGGATCGCGCAGTCGCATGTGTGGTTCCGCGAGGACGCCGAGCCTCTGCTCGATTGGTATTTGGCGACCAACGAGCCGCTTGGAAAGGCGGGCGGATATGCGCTGCAAGGGTTGGGCAGCGTGTTCGTCACACGCGTCGAGGGGAGCATCACGAATGTCGTCGGCCTACCACTCGAAGCGATCACCGAATTACTGCCGCAGTTCGGTTGGCCGCTGAAGTAGATGGTCAGCCTGACCAAGCTGATCCGAACGGCCAGAACGTCAACCAACCTACCTGACGCAGTGTCCCATCGAATGCGGCTTCGCTACCATCCCGACCTGAAGTGCGAGGCTGTTTCTCGCGCGGGATTTTGGACGCTCAAGAAACGTTTGCCTCGATGCCTGATTCGACTCCCCCTACGCCCCCTCCGGTCGAGCCGCCCAACTCCAAGCCACGGCCACCTCGGCGAGATGGCGATGACGAAGATTCGCCGCGTCCGTCGTTGTGGGGGCCAGCCATCGTGATTGGCTTGGTGCTGTCGTTGCTGCTGGCCATGAGTTGGAAGAATTTGATTGGTGCCGCCAACGAGGTCGATTTCTCGTTCTTCTTGAAGCAGTTGCAGAGCAAGAACGTCGCCGAAGTCACGCAGACCGGCAGCCACGTCACCGGCAAATGGAAGATGATCCCGGAGGCCCCCGAAGGTTCCACGAAAAAGCTCGCGGACACGTTTAGCGCTCAGATTCCCGACACGATGCGCGAAGCCCCTGAGCTGCGCACGGAACTCTCGGCGCTTCCCAAGTACAAGGGGGAAGACGCGACGCCGCAGTTGTTCAGTCAGTTTCTATTCGGCTCGATGTTTCTGATGGCAATGCTGCTGATCGTGTTCTTCATCATGCGGCGTTCGATCGATCCCAGCGGCACGTCGTTCATCGGCAGCTTCGGCAAAGCGGGAGCAAAACGCTTCAAGCCCTCCGATCTTCGAACCACGTTCGCCGATGTCGCCGCGATGGAATCGGCCAAGGGCGAACTGATGGAGATCGTCGAGTTCCTCAAGACTCCGGAGAAGTTTCACAAGCTCGGTGCGCAGATTCCCAAGGGTGTGCTGCTGATGGGTTCGCCCGGCACCGGCAAGACGCTGCTGGCGCGCGCGACGGCGGGCGAAGCGGGCGTGCCGTTCTTCTCGATCAACGGTTCCGAGTTCATTCAGATGTTTGTCGGCGTCGGTGCGAGCCGCGTGCGTGACCTGTTCCAGCAAGCTCGTGAGAACGCGCCGTGCATCATCTTCGTCGACGAGATCGACGCCGTCGGTCGAGTCCGCGGTGCGGGACTCGGCGGCGGTCACGACGAACGTGAGCAGACGCTCAACCAAATCCTCAGCGAGATGGACGGCTTCTCGCCGACCGAATCGGTGATCGTTATGGCCGCGACCAATCGGCCCGACGTGCTCGACCCGGCGTTGCTCCGCCCCGGCCGCTTTGATCGGCATGTCACCATCGACCGCCCAACCAGAGACGGACGTCTACAAATCTTGAAGATTCATGTCCGCAAGGTGCCGCTCGCCGATGACGTCGATTTACCAGACGTTGCCGCTTCGACGATCGGTTTCACCGGCGCGGAATTGAAGAACCTCGTCAATGAAGCCGCGCTCAATGCCGTAAGAGCCGAACGGAACGCCGTGATTCACGACGACTTCGATGTCGCACGCGACCGGGTGCTCATGGGAGCCAAACGCGAAGAGATCCTGACCGACTACGAAAAATCCATGACCGCGTACCACGAAGCGGGTCACGCGCTCATCGCTTGGTTCCTGCCCGATGTCGATCCGGTCCACAAGGTCACGATCATCCCGCGCGGCCGAGCGCTTGGCGTCACTCAACTGCTCCCCGAAGAGGACCGTTATCACTACGGTGAGAAGCGGATGCACTCGCAAATGGCGATGATGCTCGGCGGCCGAGCGGCCGAGAAACAGGTCTTCGATGAATTCTCCGCCGGTGCCGAAGACGATTTGAAACGAGCCACGTCACTCGCCCGACGCATGGTCTGCCACTGGGGCATGAGCGAGAAGATCGGCCCGGTTGCGTTTCGGCAGGGGGAAGACCATCCGTTCCTCGGCAAGGAACTGCACGAGGCTCGCGAGTTCAGCGAAGCGACCGCGCACACCATCGACTTGGAAGTCCAACGCTTCCTCAACGCGGCCTCCGACCGAGCCTCGAAACTGCTGGCCGATCATCGCCCGCAGCTTGAGGCGATCTCGAATGCCCTGCTGCAAAAAGAGAGCATCGACCACGCGGACCTTGTCACTCTGCTCGGCCCGCCGATCCCGCGCACCAGCGGCGAGATCAAATCGACGTGACGCCGACTCAAGGCGTCGCTGGCTGCCAGTAGGCGTGCATTGCGGCGTGGCCAGCAGGTAAGTCGGTCAGATGATGCTCGGCGCGATCCGCCAGTTGCATCAGGAATAGATTCCGCACGCCGTTCCGTTTCGAGCCGTACACGATCCATTTTCCATCGGGCGACGGCTTCGGGTGATAGTGCAGAGTCCCGCTGTCAGACTTGGTGAGTTGCTCGCTTTGGCCATCGAGCGTGACTCGAAACAGTTCGACGTTGTGGCTGGCCTTCGCGGTGTAGAAGACCGACTGGCTGTCCACGGACCACACTGGCGTATCGCTGCTGCCGCCGTGAAAGTCCGGGACATCGAGGAACTCGGTCACGCCTCGATAGCCGGCTCGGTCGGCGAGTTTCTTCAGACCAGTTCCGTCCGCGCGAACAATGTGCGGATGGCAGTTGTAGTGCTCGCCGGACACGAACAGCACCCACCGTCCGTCGGGGGACCACGCCGGAGCGAAGTTGAACGGTTGCCCGGTCTGCACATGCACTCGATGTGATCCGTCTGCGTCGGCCAAGTAGACCTGATAGTTCTCGTGGTACGAAATCCGCGAGCCGTCGCGCGAACTGCTGAACCCGTAGGCGAAGCCATTCGAGTTCTTCGTCAGATCGACTTTATTGCGTCCGTCGCGGTCCATGCGAAACGGTTGTGAGTTGCCGCCGATCAGTGCCGTGAACCCAAGCGTCTTCGGATCGTTCGGCCAGAAAAACAAGCCGGAGTTGTAGAAGCTGAGTCGCTCCACCGCCGTAACATTTTCCGCCTTGCCGGTTGCGACATCCACGAGAAACGAGTCGTACAACCAGCCTTCCGGGGTGAAGCGAAACGTCTTGTGCTCCTCTTCCCACTTCGCGTTCTCGAGGCTTTCCCAACCACGACCGACGATCGCCATCTTGCCATCCGGTGACCAACCTGCGAACTGGTTCCAGACACTCGGTTCGTTGGCAAGCTCGGCGGCCAGCGGGCGTCGCTCCGATCCATTCGCCTTCACCAGCATCGCGCGGTTGGTACTGACATTGGTGAGCCGTCCACCCGGTAAGTTCGTGCGGTGCTCGTTGTAGCCGATGAACAGGTTTGGCCGATTTGGTTCCGCTGCGGACGCCGCGCAGCAAAGACACAACATCCAGAGGGCTAAGAGGACGCCAACCCGCATGAAGCCGCTCCTTGAATTCACAACGCCCCGGAGTGCTCAGGATCCGCTACGCTCGCAGCAGTTCGCTGATTGGATCGCCGAACGGCAGGATCGGCATGGGACGACCGCCGTAGTCCGGGAACGAGGCGGAGTCATCGACCCCCAAATGCCGATAGACCGTGGCCCACAGATCGTTCGGGGTCAGTGGCCGATCGGCGGGGTGCTCACCTTTGGAATTGGTCGAGCCGACGATTTGTCCGGTTCGCATGCCGCCACCGGCCATGATCAGCGACATCGCTTGCGGCCAGTGATCGCGGCCGGGGTGCATGACTCCGGTTTGCGAGCCAATCGATTTTTCAATCCGCGGCGTGCGACCAAACTCGCCGGTCACGAGGATCAGCGTTCGCTTGTCGAGCCCGCGTTGATAGACGTCTTCGATGAGCGCGGTCACGGCTTGATCGTAAATCGGCAGTCGCACGTTGAGGTCGTCCCAGATGTGGCAATTCACCGCGTGCGAGTCCCAGTTGTAGACCCCTTGCTTGAGGTGCGGGATGCCGGACTGATACGGGTTCTCCATGACGACGGTCACGAAGCTGACGCCCGCTTCGACCAGTCGTCGAGCCATCAACGCTCGCTGGCCCCAGCAGTGGCGGCCGTAGCGATCGCGCAGAGCATCCGGCTCACGAGACAAATCGAACGCCTTCTTCGCGGCGTCGCTCAGCAACATGCTGACGGCTCGCTGTTGATAGCGGTCCATCGAATCCATCATGCGCGACGTGTCGATGTGCCGGTCGATGCGATCGAGACTGCTGAGCAGTTTCATGCGGTCATCGACTCGCGGAGCAATCGCGGTGTTCATCGCGATGTTGGGAACAACAAAGGTCGGCTGAGTCGGATCACCCTCGACGTTGAACGGCAGATACGCCTGACCGAGATACGCTGGCCCCTGAGCGAACACGTCGTTGGTACGTCCGCCCGGATTCATCGAGACGTAGTTCGGCAATCCGTTGTTCACTCGCTCGCGGCATTTGGCGACGATCGAGCCGGTCGCGGGAGCGTCGTTGACCGTATCGACCGGAGTCGCCGGGACGCGGCCGGTCATCATCCGTTTGTGTCCGCCGCCATGATCGGCGAAGTTGTGCGAGATCGAGCGAACGACCGAATACTTGTCGGCGATCTTGGCGTGCCGAGGCATCAGCTCGCAGACATCGAGACCGGGAACGTTGGTCGGGATCGGATGAAACTCGCCGCGATAGTCCGACGAAGCCTTGGGCTTCATGTCGTACATGTCCATGTGCGGAGGGCCGCCCGGCATCCAGACGAAAATAACATTCGTCTGTTGATCGACCGATTGGCCGGCTTGCTCGGCCTGAGCCTGCAACCGGAACAACTCCGGCAACGTGAGTCCGCCGACTCCGAGCATTCCCGCCGCCAAAAACTCGCGCCGCTTCACCGGCCCCGAACAAACACGCTTTTGGACGTTCATGAGCTTCTTCCAGATTCCAGCCATCCGCAAACTGTCTCGACGTTCGTCAAACTCTACCACAGATCTTATCGGCTCGCCGCCGCTTGTCGGAACCCAAAAACTGACACCCCGGACACGAGCAGCCGGTGCCGATTGTGGGGATTCAGGACTTCGGTTTCTGCGACGACAGCGCCTTCAAGCGGGCAATGGCTCCCCGCATTTCTCCTTGGGCACTGGGATCGGTTTCCTTTTCCAGCGCCGCTTCCAGAGCGGGCAGCGAAGCAGGATCAGCAGTACTCCCCAGTGCGCGAGCGACGTAGCCTCGGCGATGGTGGTCCGTTTCGAGCTTCAACACGTTGACGATTTCCGGAGCCGCTGCCTTCGCGGCGGGACCGAGCATGCCGAGCGCATGCGAAGCCTTCATTCGCACCAACGCTTCCTCGTGGTGCAGGTATTTGCGAAGCGACGTGATCTGCTGAGCGACCTCGAGATCGATCATCGCCAACGCTCCGTGCGACACGACGCGAGTTACCGGATCGGCATCATCCTGACTCGCCGCACGCAGCGGGCCGATGACCGACTTCTCGTCGGGAGCCGCTTTGCCGATTCGGCCCAGCGCCCGAGCTGCCGTCTCGCGAGCTTCTTTGACCGGGTCTTTCTTCAGCCCTGCGATCAATTGCGGGACGGCCGGAATGGCGGCGGCTCCGAGGTTGCCGATTGCTGTGGCGGCGGCCGATCGGACGGCTCCGTCACGGTCATCGAGCGCCGTTCGCATCTCGGCCAGCAACTTCGGCGAGATGTCCGAATGCACGAGCGAGCCAATCGCCGACTGTCGCACGGTGGCGTCTTCGCTCTTGAGATCCGTTCGGACTTTGGCAATCCGTTCGTCAGCAGACTTCGCCGGCTCAGCAGCGCTGGTGCTGGTCAGTGAGACCGCCGTGACGAGCACAGCGGCCAGAAGGGAATTCCATCGAGTTTGGTTCCGTGGACTGGTCATCGGATTTCCTTTTGAATCGTGAAGAGATCGCAGTGTTCGTGCGGAGGCTATCAGAACGAGCATTTTCGTCAGTGGCAACCGACTCGGACATGGCTTTGTCACGGCCTCTCAGGACGTTCGCTGAGATACTCGCGAACGGCGGCGGCGAGGTTGCTGCCGACGGCTCGGTAGCCTTCGGTGGTGCTGTTGGGGGAGTTCCAGATCGTCTCCAGGCACAGGCTGACGGTGTGAGGGTTGCCGTTCATGGCTACCCAGTTCGCACTCATCTGTCGCCACAGCGGCGTATAGCTGGCACCGGCCACGTTAGGCTTATTGCTCATGGGGATCAACGGCTTGATCTTGCTGATCCGTGAATAGGCTAAGTGAATGAACCGGTCCCGCAAACCAATCATTGGCTCCTTCAACTGGTCGTCGGGCAACGTAAAGAAAAACGTAGGATCACCGGGACCGGGATTGTGCAGATCGAGAAAGACATCCATGCGGCCAGCGGCGATCAGGTCGCCGACCTTGCGCTGGGCGGCGATGATTTCGTTCCAGTGAGGCTGCGCGGACCAGTCTCGATTGTGATCCTGCGGCTGAGCGTCCTTGCCGCCGTTGCCGGTGGCGGTGTTGTCCACGTCCATGATCGGGACGATGAAGATCTCCGCATGTTGACGGAGCCAGGCCGCGTCCGCGGCGTCGCTGAGCAGCCACTCGGCAAAGCCCTGAGCCACCCAGCTTGAACCGCTCTCCCAGGCATGTTGCCGTGCCTGAACCCAGACGCCGAAACGTTGCTCCGGCGTTCGATCCCCTTCCTGCACATGCAGCATCGGCACGGCGCGATCGCCGCGCGAACGACACAGCTCGGTGGCCTTCGCGTGCGGAGACTTCTCGCTCATCTCGCGGACGAATTTCACGGCGGCGCTCGGCGTGTAGGGCGGCCCCCAAGCAACGAACACCGACGCGGCCGCCGACTTGAGCGTGTAGATCATCCACTCGTCCTGGCGTTTGCCCTTCTCGGTGTGCAGCCAAGTTTCACCGTCGAGGGAAAACGTCGCCTGAGCCGGCATCGCCCAGGACGACGCGAGCGGTTTCGGCGGCGGCGCTCCCGGCTTCGGGACGGTGGCCGTTGAGCCGCGCAGTCGCAAGGTGATCGTCTCGCCGGGAGTGATCCCGTCCACACGGAAGTACCACCAGCAAGGCCAACCGCGCACGGGATCGCCACCCGGCATAAAACTGATGCTGCGTGCGGCCTCGTCGATCTCGACCTCACGAATCGAGGCCCCTTCAAAGTCCGACGCCACCGTCAGCCGATCGGCTGCAACACATAAACCAACTTCAAGAACGAGACTGGCGGCGACCAAGGCCACGACGGTCATCAAGCGTTGCATGTGAAGGTTCTCCGGTGTGTCGGTACGCAATTCCAAAACTCGAACACTCACTCGATGCCGAGTTCCCATTCGACTGTCGCAGTCGCTGAAGATCCGACATCGTAGCGCGGCTGATCGGTCCGCGTCAGTGATCCGCCTTTCTGGCGTTGTCGAAGAATTCTTGCAGGACAACGAGTCGTGCGGCCTGCGGATTGGCACGCTGGTCGTTTGGGTGGCCGCACTTTACAAGAATGCGACACGATCGCGCAGACTCACACGAGATCGGAAGTCCGATGCAACACGACCAATCCAGTTTTGTCCGTTTCATCACGATCATCGGCGGTTGCTTGCTGGCGACGCTGATTCACGACGTCAGGCTCAAGGCCGACGATCAGCCGGTCGCCATCGCCACCGCTCTTTCGGGGCACGTTCATCCGTCGATTTGCCGCACGAAGGATGGCACGCTGATTGTGGTCTACAAGGGAGCGAATGTGCTGATGCGAAGTCGCTCGGCGGATGGCGGGATGACTTGGGAGAAGCCGGAGGTGATCGTCACGTCGGCGAAACGTCCGGACGTCATCCGAGAGGTGAAGGTGTTCGAGGTTTATCCCGGCACTGCCGACGTGCTTCCCGATGACCGGGTGCTCGTGACATGGAATTACATTGCCGACGACAAGGCCAAAGACGGTTACTACGAGCGCGCGTTGCTGTACACGATCAGCACGGATCAGGGCCGAACCTGGAGCGATCAAGCTTTGATCGGACCGGTCGATGGCAAGCATCTGGGCGCGGTTCGGCACAACGTGTTGCCGTGGAGCGACGGCCGGTGGCTGTTGCCGCTGCGAGCGGGGCCGCCTCGGTTGTTCGATCCGAAGACGGGCGAGGTGACGGTGTTTCCTCTGACTGGAGCCGACAACAAGCAGCACTCGTTTCAACAGATCGTCCGCACGCCGAAAGGGACGCTGCTCGCGATGGGGCCTGTGATGTTGCGGTCCAGCGATCAAGGACGCAGTTGGACGACGGTTGAAACCTTTCGAGCCGTCCCTGATATCGATACCGCCGAGGGACGTTATCTGACCGTGCTCGCGGATGGACGGCTGCTCGTGACGTGGGGCGTGGGCACGGCCAACAAGGGGCTGCGATTCAACTTCTCGGCCGACGATGGCCTCACCTGGAACAACGGCAACACCGCGCTGCTGTTGCCGGAGACCAACGTCGCGGCTCGCTACTATTCCGCTCGCACCGTGCAAATCGACGACCAGCACGTTGGGACAGTCTTCGTCCACGGCGGCGTTCATTTTTTGAAGGTGAACTTGGACCGCATAGCCAAGTAGTTGACTGGGCGGACACAACAGATGAGAGGAACTCACGCGATGAGATGCCTACTGCGGATGATTCCGGTCTTGATTGGTTCTTTCGTGGTCATCAGCGCGACCTGTTCGCTGGCGGAGGACGGCTTTCAATTCCCCGTTCAGTCGAACTTGCGAGCCGCCGTGGCGAAAATCGACATCACTCCGCCAGCCGATACGCCGGTCGTCGGGCATGTGCGGCCGACGAACGGCGTCCGCGATCCGATTCGAGCCGGCGTGCTGTTGCTGGCCAATGAGCACACTCAGGCGGCGATCGTCACGCTCGATTTGATCAGCGCCTCCAGCGAGATGGTCGCCGCGCTGCGGGATGTGGTCGCTCAGAAAACCGAGATGCCTCGCGAGAACATTCTGGTGGCAGCGTCGCACAATCATTCTGGACCGGGCTGGTCGCGTGAGTCCGCTTGGAGCCGCGAGATGGTCGCCAAGATCGGCGCAGCGACCGCCGCCGCCGTCAAAGAGATGCGGCCTGTGTCGGTCGGCTACGGCGAAGACCGGATCGACTTCAACATCAACCGCCGCAAGGTCATCAACGGCCGCGCGGTCGTGCGGCTGAATCCCGACGGCCCGTGCGATCATCGCGTGAAGGTGCTCCGCTTCGATGACGGCCGGTCGCTGGAACCGATGTCTGTTTTGATGCACGCCGTTTGCCATCCGTGCGTCTTCACTTGGGGCGACAAGCTCACGCCGCCGTACCCGAACGGCTTCCCGAAGATCAGCGCCGACTTTCCGGGCGAGGCGCAGACGTTTGTCGAGACGGTCTACGGATCGAAGACGCGCGCGATGTTCCTGCAAGGCTGCGCCGGCGACATCCGGCCGAACCTGCCCGGCGATCCGTATCGTTGCGGCGATGAGGCGGACATCAAATGGACCGGCCGCAGTCTCGGCTGTGCCGTCGTGCGTGCCGCCGACCGTAGCGTCATCCGCGAGGAACTGGCGAAACGAAAAACGATCTATCCGCTCAAGTGCGCGAGCAGCGTCATTCAACTTCCCGGCAAGAAAGAGAAGCTGGCTTGCGAGATGCAGGCGCTGCGCATCGGCGGGTTTCTGTTCCTGACAATCCCCGGCGAGCCGATGGTCGAGTACGGTTTGCAAATCGAGAAACGGATCGCCGACCGAGCCACCGTCATCGTCGTTGGCTACGCGAATGGGCATCTCGGCTACATCTGCACGCACGAGTCGTACAAGTCCGGCGGCTACGAACCGAACATGTCGCCGCTGCTGCCGGAAGCCAAGGATTTGATCCTCGACGAAGCTGGCCGACTCGCCGACAAAGTTCTGGCCGATGTGTTCGAGTCGTTCAAGCCGACGACCAAGTGAACGGCGCTAGTTCGAAGTCACCGACTTCGGCGAAGGCAAGATTCCCAGCTTCAAGCTTGTCGGATGTGCGGCGGAGCGGAAGACTCGGTGCGTCGCCTTTTTGAAGTCTTCGGGCTTCGCGAAGTAGATGTTGTCGACGAACGTCTGCGGGTTGCGATCGACCAGCGGGAACCAGGTGCTCTGGATTTGCACCATCAACCGATGTCCCTTCTGAAAACGATGCAGCACGTCGAGCAGTTCCAAGCGGACGCGAGCCGGCTCGCCCGGTTTGAACGGTTCCGGCTTGGCGTAGTCGTTGCGGAATCGGCCTCGGATGATCTCGCTGCGGATCAGCATTTGGTATCCGGCCAGCGGCGTTCCTTCGGGAGCGTCCGGTCGGACGTCGATCAGCTTCACAACCCAGTCGGCGTCGGTGCCGGTGGTCGAGACCCACAGGTCCGCTTGGATCGGGCCAGCGACGACGGTGTCTTCGGTGAAGACGTCGGTCTGATACGTCAGCACGTCCGGCCGACGCGACGCGAAGCGTTGATCGTCGACCATGTATTCGATGGTCATCTTGGGAGTGATGATCTCGCAGTACGGGACCGGTTTGTTCGGGTCGCTGACGAACTCGTCGAAACTCGTCGCGTCGGTCGTGGCGTTGTCCGGCGGAGCGAACTGCAAGCTGCCTCCGTCGCGCACGAAGAGCTGTTTGGCCTCCGTCTTCTTCGGTGGCCAGTGATCGAAGGTTCGCCAGGCATTCGAGCCGGTCTCGAAGACCGTTGCCTCAGCCGGCGCAGGAAGGTCTTTGTCCTTGAGGTACTTCTCGAAGAATGGCAGTTCGATGTGCTCGCGGTAGAACGCACTCGTCTTCGAGCCGAACGTCACGTTGCCGAGCTTGTCCCCATCGACGCTGGCCCAACCGCCGTGATGCCACGGGCCGACAACGAGCACGTTCGTGACCTTCGGGTTCTGCGACTCGATCGACTGATACGTTTTGAACGAGCCGTAAAGATCCTCGGCGTCGTACCAACCGGTGACGGTCATCACCGCGGGGGCGACGTTCTTCAGATGCGGGATGAGAGCACGCTTCTGCCAGAACTCGTCCCGGTTCGGGTGCAGCATCATGTCCTTCCAGAAGGGGATCGTTCCCTTGAGATACAGCTTGTCGATGTTCTCGACCGAGCCGGCCTCCAGAAACATCTTGTAGCCATCGGGCGTTGGGTAAACGTACGGCTTCGCCGGTTCGGTGGTCGGCTTCGGCCGATCGCGGTCATTGCCGGTCAGCCAGCGAAACGCATGAGCCAGAAAGAACGAACCGTGATGCAGGAAGTCATCGAAGTACCAATCGCCAACCGGAGCCTGCGGCGAAACCGCCTTGAGCGCCGGATGCGCGTCGATCATCCCGGCCGCCGCGTAGAAGCCGGGGTACGAGATTCCGGCCATGCCGACTCGGCCGTTGTGCTGCGGGATGTTTTTCAGCAGCCATTCGATCGTGTCGAACGTGTCCGAGCTTTCATCGACGTCGGTCGGCTTCGATTTGTTCGGGATGTGCGGCGTGACCTGGGTGAACTCACCCTCGGACGCGAACCGGCCACGCACATCCTGATTGACGAAGATGTAGCCCGCCTTCACGAAGTGCTCGCTGGGACCGACTCTCGCCGGGTACTTGTCCTCGCCATACGGCCCAACGTTGTACGGAGTCCGCTTCATCATGACTGGGTACGTCTTGGTCGTGTCACGCGGCACGAAGACCGACGTGAACAGCTTCACGCCGTCACGCATCGGAATCATGTGCTCGGACTTGATGTAGTGCAGCCGGAGGTAGCTCTCAGGCTGCTGCAACTCCTGAGCGACGGCACGCGGAGCGACTTCCGCAGCGAACATCCACAACGACAAGACCAATGCTGCGCGAACGAATTCTCTCATGGGTGATGTTCCTTCGTGACTGTTCGATGATCCGCGACGAACGCGGGACCGTCAGCCGATGTAGTCGATGCGGAAGCTCTTGTTGGTAATGAACAGGACCGTGACGTCGCCGTCCGCGCTGGCTCCGTGTTCCATCGCTTCTCCTTCGGGGAACCAGACGAACGTGCCAGGGCCGAACGAACCCTTGTGCGTCACCAGCGTCCCTTCGAGCACGTACATGCCGTGTCCGCACGGGTGCGTGTGCAGCGGGTTGATGATTCCAGCCGGATACCGCACCAGTCGAATCTCGGCACCGGTCTCTGGATCGGTGTGGAGATTTTTGCGGAACAAAGCTCGGCCGATCTTTTCGTTGAACCGTTCTTCCCACGGTTGCTCGTGCGTGTTGATCGCGAAGAAAGTTTCGGGGGACATTGTTTGATCCTTGTCACTTCGTTTCAGAGGAAGGCTTCGGCAGCGCCAGCGCGAGCGCGGTCGTGGACCAGCCGGCGGCGGCGATCGAGATGAATTGGTCTTTGCCGTGCGGATAGCCGGACTCGAAGTAGGTTTGAATCGGCTTGCTGCGCGTGGTCACATGCCACGAGCCGTCGGCGTGCTGGGTCGAGACCAAGTAGCTCAACCCTTTTTGGTACGCAGCGGCCTCGGTCGCGATGCCTCCGGCTTGATGCAGCGCGACCAACGCGGAGCCGGTCGCGTAGGCATCACTCGGCAAGTCGGCAAGTTGAGCCCAGCCGCCGTCGTCTCGCTGAGTCCGCAGCAGGTCGGTGGTCGCGCGGCGAACCTCGTCGTCCGAGGCTCCCGCGACTTGCAACGCTCGCAGGCGGAAGACTCGGTCTTCGGTGTCTTGCGGCTCGGCCTTGAGCAGCCACTGACGGACTTGCTCGGAACGTGCCGTCGCGCGATCGCGCAGCGAGTCCGTGCCGAACGCCTTCAAGCTTTGCAGCGACACAAAGTTGGTCGTGAAGGGACTGTGCTCGGTGGGTGGGCGATGCGAGACCGGCTCCCAATGGTCGCGGTCTTTTTGGAAGAGCAGGAAATATTCTGCGACGGCGGCGGTTGTCTCGTCCGATTTCCAACCGCCGAGTTCCAGCGTCCAGAGGGCGTAGCCGGCCATGTCGGCGGCTCCCCCTTGCCCTTTGCCTTCGAGGTATCGCGTCTTGTTCTTGGCGAGGAAATCGGCGGTCAGCTTGAGCTGTGCCTGGATGTGCTCTTCGTCGATCTCGAAGCCGCGCGAACGAGCAGTCGTCAACGCCAGGATCGGCAGTCCCTGGTTGTGGCAGGTGAAGCACTGCTTGCGCTCGGCCATCGAACCCTTGGCTCCCTTTTCCAACAACGGCAGCGATTTCGCGACGGCCGCACGGATCGTCGCCTGACTGAGCTCATCGCCGGCCTTGACCCAGGCTTCGTTGAAGGCGGCGTGCTTCATGCTTTTGCCTTGCTCGACGAAGTGGCTGTAGACGACGTGCAGCGTGCCATCTTTGCCTTGCGTGATCGCCGGGTAATGGAACTGCCCCTGCGTTTGGTTTTCGAGATGTCGCGTCTTCGGCCAAGTGCGACCTTCATCGAACGACAACGACACCACCAGACTTCGACGACCCGACGTTGTGTCGTTGTAAACCAGTGCCCACGCTCCGCTCGCCAGTCGCAGGCCGTCTAGCCCCGAGCCTGGATTCGGCAGATCGCTCGCACCGACGTGGCCCCACGTCTCGCCGTTGTCCTTCGATTCACAGACGCGAACCCGTTTCGAGTAACCGTTCTCACGCATGTAGGCCACGAGCGTCCCGTCGTTGCGACGCAGCACGGTCGGTTGGATGTTTCCAAAACCGAGCAGCGGTTGGCTGGCTCGCCACGTTTGTCCGCGATCGTCGCTGATGGCCATGATCGAAATCGAAAACGTGTCGCTGTAGAGCGGCAGCAACAGCCGGCCACTCGGAAGTTGTGTCGGCTTGCAGCGCGGTTGCCAGCCGAGCCGTTGGAACAGTTTGTCGCCGAGCTTCACGCGAGCTTGCTCAATCTCTTGCTGTTGCTTGTCGGTCAGTGGCTGTTTGATCTGTTTCAGTTCCTCATCGAGCCGTTGCCGACCTTGCTCGCCGAAGTCGTCTGGCTTGAGCAGGATCAAGCCCTCACGATCCCACTTGGGCAATCCCGGCTGAGCAAACTGCGAGGAGACTTTGAAGTTCGTCAGACAGGACTCCCACGAGTTCGCGAGGATCGTCGGATAGAACAGCCAGAGCCGCTGCTGATCGTCGAGGAAGAGTGCCGTGTTGCAATCCGGAAATCCCGGTGTGTCGGCGAGCACAAACGGCTCGGTCCATTGCGTCTCCCCTTTCGGGAGCCAAGCTCCGTAGACCGCGACGTCGTCCGCTCGGCGTTCGCCGGAGCCGCGATACCACGACACAAACAGGTCGCCGTTCTGGCACTCGACAATCCCCGGTGCGTGATTGTGCTGAGCGTTCAGCGGAAAGATCAGATCGCTCGTGATCCGAGGCGACTCGACAGCAGCGGGGTCAGCAAGCAACAGCAACGGCAGTAGCCAGAACATGGATGGTCCTCCGCGAAGGTGTGGCAGTGTAAACGTCGCGACTCGCTTCAACAGCCGACAGGCACTGATTCCGCTGGCCGGATTTTTCCACCAACCCGAAGCGTCAGCGAGGGTTGGTCTCGTGAAATGAACTTTCGTTTTCTCAATTCTTCGATTGACGAGACGACTGCCAATTGTATTGTTATGTTAATACAAGTTGGCGTGCCGAACGAAGCTCGTTCGTTCCGAGACAACGCCGTGCAAATTCATATTTCTCCCAACGATGGCGTGGCGATCTATCAGCAGATCGTGAACCAGATCAAGTATCTAGTTGCCTCCGGCCGGCTCTCGGCGGGGGAGGAATTGTCGCCGATTCGCGGGTTGGCTGAGCAATTGCTGATCAACCCGAACACGGTGGCGCGGGCGTATCGCGAACTGGAGATGGCCGGCATCGTCGAGAAGCGGAGCACGGCGGGAACCTACGTTTCCGATCAAGGATCGCCGCTGGCTCGGCGCGAGCGGCTGAAGATTCTGACGGATCGCATCGACCAATTGCTGGCCGAGGCACAGCATTTGGCGATTCCCCAACAGGACGTCGTCAAGCTGGTTCAGCAGCGCCATGCGGCGATGCAAAGTACTCGCAACGAGGAGTAGTCATGCACGAACCCGTTCCCTCTTCCGCGTCGCCGATCGTCGAAGTTCGCCGAGTCATTCGGCAGTTCGGCAACAAGACGGCGCTCGATGACCTGTCGCTGAGCGTGCCGCGCGGCGGCGTGTTCGGTTTGATCGGCGGCAACGGAGCGGGCAAGACGACGCTCATCAAACACATCTTGGGAATGCTCAAGGCTCAATCGGGAAGCGTGCGAGTCTTCGGACTCGACCCGGTTGAGAATCCGGTCGGTACGCTGGGTCGCATCGGCTATCTGTCGGAAGAGCGCGACCTGCCGAACTGGATGCGCGTCGGCGAACTGATGCGGTACACGCAGGCGTTCTTCCCGAACTGGGACGAAAAGTACGCCGAGGAATTACGCGAGGCGTTCGATCTCGACGGCAATGCGAAGGTCAAGAATCTGTCGCGCGGCCAACGAGCGCGAGCGGGACTGTTGATCACGCTGGCCCATCGACCGGAACTGCTCGTGTTGGACGAGCCGTCGTCGGGGCTTGATCCGGTCGTCCGCCGTGACATCCTGGGAGCAATCATTCGCACGATCGCCGACGAAGGGCGGACGGTTCTGTTCTCGTCGCATCTGCTGGACGAAGTCGAACGCGTCGCGGATCGCGTCGCGATCATTCATCAGGGGCGGATCATGCTGACCGCGTCGATGGACGAGATCAAAGAGTCGCACCGCCGCGTGACGTTGCGATTCGGCCAGCCCACGGATCGTCCGCCGTCGTTGGTCGGGACGTTGTCGTTTGAGGGACAAGGCTCCGAATGGAGCTACATCTGCAGCGGCGAAAGCGGCCAACTCCGGCGAGCCGCCGAAGCGATCGGAGCCACGGTTGTCGGCGACGACGCGCTGACGCTCGACGAGATTTTTGTGTCGCGGATTTCGAATTAGCGCGGTCGAGGAGCCTTCATCATGCGATCCATTCCCGTGGCGATGACGTGGGAGTTGCTGTCTCAACTACGCTGGACGTTGCCGGTTTCCGTGCTGGGGGCCAATGCGATGCCCGTGTTTCTGCTCAGTGCGTTGCGTCTGCAAGGTTTGACGGAGTGGGATGATCCCAGCACGATCGTGATCCACTTCATGTTGGTGCAGGTCAGCATGTTTTGTTTCGCGGCGGGGGTGTTCGCGGCTCAGGGAGCACCCGCGTGGTTGTTCGCGTACCCGATTCGGACGACGACATTGGTGGCATCGCAGATGTTCTCGGCGATGTTGCTGGTGGGACTCGAAATGTTCGTCAGCGGAGCGGCGTTGAACGCGCTGTTCGATTTGAATTGGCCGCTGTGGGGGCCGGCGTTGTTTGCAGCGACGTCGGTTGCCGCGATTCAGGCCACGCTTTGGCTGACGGAGAAATCGCCCGCGTGGTTGCCGTGGGCATTTGCGCTCGTGGCGGCGTTGCTCGGATTCTGGTTGAAGTCGCGATACGGCGAGGCGATCGCTGTTAAACCAACTCGGTATTGGTCCGAAGTCACGCCGTCGGAGATCCTCACGATGCTGGCGGTCACCGCGCTGTCGTTTTACGTCGCGGTGATCGGAGTCGCTCGGCAGCGTCGCGGTGATGTGCTGCCGTCGTTCGGAGTGGTTGCGTGGTTCGAGCGGACGTTTGATGCGACTCCGGAAGTTGGCCAGCCGTTTCGGACTCCGGCACAAGCTCAGTTCTGGTACGAGTGGCAGCAGAAGGGCTGGCCGATGCCGGCGGCGGTCATTTTCGGAATGGTCGTGGGATCCGGCGGCTGGCTGATTTTCAGTCGTGATGGTCACGATCTGCTGAATGGTTTCTACGCGGGAGGTGGAATGTTGTCGGCGCTTGCAATGGTTGGCGGGCTGATCCTGGGGAACAGCGGCCAGGGCGACGCGAATTTCGGAATGGGACATTTTCTGGCGACTCGTCCAATGACCTCGGTGGAGATGTCGCAAACGATTCTGAAGGTCGGAGCCAAGAGCGTGCTCATCACTTGGAGCCTTTGGGCGGCGGCATTCGCGGCCATCTGGTTGACTCTGCGGACGCTCAATGCGATCCCGCCGGGAGTCCCTGCGGATTGGCGACACTTCGGCTGGTGGTATGTGCCGGCGACGCTGCTTGGCCCCTGGATTGTGGCGGGACTGCTCGGCTCGCTGGGACTGACCGGGAATCCGAGCCTGATGCTGAAGTTGTTCGGTGCGTTCTTTCTGCTGATCATCGCTCTGCCGTTGTTGGAGCAGCACCTGTTGTCACATGCCGCACGACAACACGTCGAGCGAGCGATCCCCGCCGCATTGGGAGCGGTCTTCGTGTTGGGCACAGCCTGGGCGTTCGTCGCCGCGCGGCGACGCAACCTGATCGCCTCGCGAACGGTTTGGGCCGCCATCGGTGCGTGGGTGATGCTGAGCGCGCTCGTCATGCTCGAATTGCGTCAACACTCGGAGATTCCGCTGGCGGCGAGCGTCTTCGCGATCGGCCTCTTGGCAACCGCAGCCGCTCCACTGGCGACGGCACCGCTCGCGCTGACGTGGAACCGCAATCGTTGAGGCCAAACTCCCCCTCGCGGGCGCTTCAGATTGCGGTGAGGATCAGCCGATCGTGCGCTGCGCGCTGCGGCAGACGTCCATGACTCGGCCGTTTTCGTCGAGCGCCAAATGGAATCGCTCCTGACCTTGGATGCGGTGCAGCGACAGGTGGTAGTCGCCGTTGAGCGCGGCCAAGTGCGGGAGGCTCTCCGGTTTTTGCGGTGCTCGGAGTTTGCCCCACGAGCCGTCGCCGAGATACAGCACTCCGTTGTCGTGAGCGAGTCCACCCAGCAGCGGCTTCGAGCGTTTGAATGTGTGGTCGTGATGTTCGAGTACGACGGGGACACGGTGCTTCTCGAACAGCGGCACCCAGTGCTTGCGGTTCTCTTCGCCGGTTCCCCCTTTGCCGAGCAATCCCGTCATCGGGCGGTACGACGGATACGCCGGCACATGATTGACCGCGATGACGTGTGGGTGATCGCGACGTTCGGCGAGCATCTTTTCGAGCCAATCGGTTTGTGCTCCGCCGATCGCCGTGTTGTGGCCGGTGTCGAGCAGCACCAGGCTGAGGTAGTCGCCGAAGTCGAGCGTCGTGTGGCTGGTCTCGCGAAACAGGCCATCGAAGAGAGCGTAGAAAAACGGAGCCTTCTCGCGCGGCTTGCCGTAGCCGCCGTCGACTTCGTGATTGCCGATGCACGGAATCAGCGGGATCAGCCGACCGTTGCGACCGATCATGTGCTGGCTGTAATTGCGAATGAACGCCAGGCTGACATCGACCTTCTTGCCGTCGTCGTAGCCCAGATCGCCGCCGACGACCGCGAACATCGGGTCTTGCCGAGCGGCCTGAATGTTGTTCGCGATCGCGTGCGAGTTGATGCCGCAGTCGCCTCCCGAAATGAAGTGGATGGTGTCGGTCGCCTTGGCCGGCATCGTGCGGAAGCGATACGTCGGCGAACTCTTGCCGATGCGAAATTGGTAGTCGGTTCCGGGAGTCAGCTCGGTCAACTCCGCGCGAAAGACTTTGAAGTCGGTCAGCGGATACGGCTTCGTGGCGGACTTCTGAGTCTGCCACATGGTCGACTCGGCAGCCTCGCTGAGCTTCGCGAATTGAATGGTCGTGTCGGCAGTCTCACCGCTGACTCCGATCCATTGCACGGTCATGGTCGTGGTCGGATCACGCTGCCACGTCAGGAAGAGCGTGCTCGGCTGAAACGCTGGATTGTCCGTGACCTTCTTCGGCTCAGCAGGCTTTGGCGTTTCGGCCGGCTGCTTGGAGTCGGCCTTCTGATCCTCGGCCAGCAAGCGACCTGCGGCGAAACTGGCGAACGAGGTGCCGAGAAATGAGCGTCGAGACAGGTCGGACATCGTGAGCGTCATGAATTTGGCCTCTGTGAAATCGGAAGGCCGGCAATCTAATCGTTTCCGAGAGACGCTGCCCCCTCAGGCACGTTCCCTCGCGCAGATCGCTGTTTGCCGGCGCAGCGGATTCTGGTATTCCGCCTTCCCCACAAATTGTGGTCAGTGGCACCAGGGACGATTCCAACGGGAGACAGTGATGAGCCGGTCAATCGCGCTCAAATCATCATCGCGATTCGTCACGGAGGAAATGGCGAATCAATGGACTCATGGAGCTGGCTTCGTGCTCAGTGTGCCGGCCGGCTGGTGGCTCGTCCGTTCGACGCTCGACAAGCACAACGATTGGCTGACTCTGGGCTGCGCGATCTACGCGGTGACGTTGTCGCTGCTGTACGCCGCCTCGACGCTGTCGCACAGCGTGCATCGCGGAGTCTGGCGACATCGGTTTCGGACGCTCGATCAAGTCTGCATCTTCCTGCTGATCGCGGGGAACTTCACACCGTTCGCGATGACATTTCTGAGAGACGGCTGGTGGAGCCTGCCGCTGGCCGCCATGTGGTTGTTCGCCGCAGTGGGGATCGTGGCGAAGTTGTTCTTCACGAAGCTTCACGCCGTGGCTCCGTCGTTCTATTTTCTGATGGGTTGCGCGCCGATATTGCTGCTGCCCCAGTTTTTTCGTTGCCTCGGAAGTGCAGGAGTCGCGTGGATCATTGCTGGAGGAGTCGCGTTTTCGGCCGGCACCTGGTTCTTCGTCAATGACGAGCGACGGTTTCATCACGCCATTTGGCACGTCTTCACGATGCTCGGCAGCGCGTGCCATTACCTGGTGGCCCTGAACTACATCGTGCCACGGGCGTGAGCCGTCTGCTACCAGCGGCCGCGCGTACTCGCCTGCAACGTCTGAAAATTCTGGAAGCCGAGCAGGGCGAACAGGATCATCTGGAAGCGATCTCCGCCACTGTCCTGGGCGAACTGAAATGCGTGCCAACTGACAATTCCGGCGCAGACCAGGATCGAGAGTTTGAGCGCCAGCTCCCACGCATCGAACGTCCGGAACCGACCGATGACCTGATGAGCGATTTGACCGCCATCCAAGGGCCAGACCGGCAGCAGGTTCAGCAGGCTCCAAGACCAATTGGCCCAGAGGAGCACGTCGAGGAGGACACGCACGTATTCGTGAGCGGCCTCATTGCGCAGGTGGAACTGACGGTCCAGCAATTCCAACACCCCCCACAGCAGAAACCCCGCTGCCGGACCGGCTGCCGAGATAATGATGTTTCCGAGCCGCGACGGGTTCACGTTGCAGGTCGCGTAGCCACCGAAGAATTGCAGCACGATTTCCGAGCGGCCGCCGTAGTACCTGATGGCGAAGGCATGTCCGAGTTCGTGAATTAGAATCGACAGGAACACCGCGACGATGCCGACCAGCGTGTGGTCCAGTTTGTCCGACCAAACGATGAACGCCGAGGTTGCCCAGAACCACGGACTGACCCGCACCGGAAAGCCAAAGCACCGGAAGCGAAGGTCGTATTCGGTCGGTGCGACTTGCTGGCCAAGCATAGTGGTATCCGAGGGGCTGAGACGAGGAATTGTGGGACTGTAATCATCCGGCTCGGGGCGGCAAAGCCGCGT
>QWQF01000032.1 GCA_003669125.1 Planctomycetota bacterium | reverse complement strand
GGCTAGCGCCGCGCGGCTAATTCTTGGAATCCGTGTTAGGCCGCGTGCTGCTTAACTCCGTTAGCACGGCGTGCTGCCTAACTCGGCGAACCCCGCGCTGTTGTGGCCCGGCTCCCGGCCGAGCCGCCCCGCCCGACCGCAGGTCTCCCAGAACGGTCAACCAACAGGGAAGTCGGAGTCCCTTCGGCCGTCCGAACGAGGAGACTTCCGGTCAATCCGCCGCGGCGGATGGCTCGGTCAGGCTCCGGACGGGTTTCCGCGTTGACAGGCGAACGACAAATCAGCCGCAGGGCGCTAGCCCCGGTTACACGGCATGAACCGGGGCTAGCGCCCGGCGGCTGATGAAAATGGGTTTTCGACGAACGCGTTCACCGGACGCTGGTCCTCGATTTGATCGGGTTCGATAGCATGAAATCATCTCCGCGTGACAGAATCGGGGCGAGCGTGAATTATTCATCAGCCGCAGGGCGCTAGCCCCGGTTTGTGTGACGAGAACCGGGGCTAGCGCTTTGTCAAAGAGAACCGGGGCTAGCGCCCTGCGGCGGATTGATCCAGCGGCGGATTGATCGAATTCGTCAGTTCGAGAACTGCATCATGAACTCTGATGACCCGCTGGCTTTCTTCATCACCTGGACCGTGTATGGCACTCATCTGCAAGGCGACGAACGGGGCTGGCGACGGCGCGGACTCGGCCATCAGTCGCCGCAACCGCGACTGGAGCAATGGCAGCGCACACGCTTGAAGCACGCCATCGTCCTCTTGAATCCCGAACACAGACTGGTCGTCGAAACCGAGTGCCAGCGACACTGCGATCATCGAGGCTGGCGATTATGGGCCGTCAATGCTCGCACGAATCATGCGCATGCGGTTGTCACCGCCGTGGGATCTTCCGGTGCCACTGTCCGAGACCAATTGAAAGCCAATGGCACGCGCGGACTCCGGGAGCAATGGCAGGTGTTTCGTGATCGCCCCGTGTGGTCCGTGGGCGGCGATTGGGAGTGCGTCAACAGCGACGAGGATTTGGAAACCGTGTGCCTCTATGTGCGTGAGGCGCAGGATCGCATGCAGTTCAAGTAGCGATTCGCTGAAATCATCAGCCGCAGGGCGCTAGCCCCGGTTTGTGTGACGAGAACCGGCTGTCAAAGAGAACCGGGGCTAGCGCCCAGCGGCTGATGAATAATCCATGCCGTCGCGAGCGTCTGTGTCGATCCTGTTGCCGTCAGTCAGCAGGCTGGGATCAGCAGGGCCATGCCTGGAGTCGTCCGCCAGCAGCCCGGACTTGTGAGTCCCCCTCTCGGACGCATGGGGCAGCAGCCTGGAGCCATGAGTCACCCTCCTGGACTCATGCGGGTGCCTCCTGGAGTCGTGAGTGACCAGCCTGGGGCCATGAATGAGCGTGCTGGAGCCGTGGGTTGCCATCCTGGACCCGTGAGTGGCCATCCTGGACTCATGAGGGGGCAGGCTGGAGCCATGAGGAAGCATCCTGGAGCCGTGGGCTGCCAGCCTGGACTCGTGGGGCAGCATCCTGGGGTCATGTGTCATCATCCCGGAGCGATCTGTCGTCATCCCGGAGTGATGAGAGGCCATCCTGGAGCCGTGGGCTGCCAAACCGACCGATTTGGACCGCGTTCACACGTCCCCAGGAGCCTTCCACAAGGCGGCGACCATCAATGCCAGCCACCAAATCTGCCAATTCGACATCCCAGCGATTGCGGAGACTTCCGAAGTCTGGCTCTCCGCCATTCGTGTTGATTCTCGTGGCAAATGAGCCGCAGGGCGCTAGCCCCGGTTGAGGCGGATTTCAACCGGGGCTAGCGCCCTGCGGCTGATGAAGCTCATTCAACACAATTGGCGGAGAGCCCGAAGTCTTTCAGGCTTCGGAAGTCTGGCGGCAGAAGAATGGGCAGCTGTGCGACGGCCTTGAATAAGGTGCTTCCGATCGGATGGACCGTATGGCTACAATCCGGCCCCTTCCGCGGCCGAGCTTGGTTGACCGCGAATCGTTGCCCACCTGATTTGAGGACTCGCCGATGACCCGTTGGCTCTTGGGATTTGGTGTTCTTGTCGGAATCGCTGGAACGCTGTCGGCGGCGGAACCGGCTACGGAAAAACTCGACTTCGGCCGCGATGTGCGAGCCATCCTGTCGAACAATTGTTTCAAATGTCACGGCCCCGATGAAAAACAACGCCAGGCGGGACTGCGGCTCGACCAGCGCGATGGAGCCACGGCGAAGCTCGAATCGGGCAAAGTCGGCATCGCCGCGGGCAAGTGGAGCGACAGCGAAATCATCGCTCGGCTGACGACCGACAACGCGGACCTCAAAATGCCGCCACCAGCGTCCGGCAAGAAAGTCTCCGCTGGGCAAATTGAAAATCTCAAACGCTGGATCAACGAAGGGGCGGAGTACAAGCCGCACTGGTCGTTCGTCGCGGCGGCTCGGCCGGAGTTTCCGAAGGTGTCCGAGGACGCCTGGATCAAGAATCCGATCGACCGCTTCGTGCTCGCGCAGTTGGACAAGGCCGGACTGAAGCCCTCGCCGCAGGCCGACAAGGTGACTCTGATTCGGCGGCTGACGTTTGATCTGACGGGCCTACCGCCGACGCCGGCCGAGGTCGATGCGTTCGTCGCGGACAACTCGGCCGAGGCTTACGACAAGCTCGTCGAGCGGCTGCTCAATTCGGCTCGGCACGGCGAGCATCAGGCTCGGTACTGGCTCGACGCGGCACGCTACGGCGACACGCACGGGCTGCATCTCGACAACGAACGGTCGCTCTGGCCGTATCGCGACTGGGTCATCGGGGCGTTCAATCGCAATGTGCCGTTCGATCAATTCACGGTCGAGCAACTTGCGGGCGATCTGCTGCCGAATGCGACTCAGGAGCAACGCATCGCGTCCGGCTTCAACCGCTGCAACGTGACGACCAGCGAGGGCGGCTCAATCAACGAAGAGGTTCAAGTCCGGTACGCGGTGGATCGCACCGAAGCGATTGGAACCGTGTGGCTGGGCCTGACCGTCGGCTGCGCGGTCTGTCACGACCACAAGTTCGATCCGATTAGTCAAAAAGAGTTCTATCAGCTTTACGCCTTCTACGGCTCGACCGCCGATGCCGCGATGGACGGCAACGCGCTGCTGCCTCCGCCCGTCATCAAGCTGCCGTCGGCCGAGCACGCCGCGCAGTTCAAAGCGATCGACGACGAACTCGGCAATGTCCGCAAGCAGATCAGCGACGAGGTCGCCAAGATCGAATACACCGAACCCGCGTCGGTCGAAGGCAAGCCGGCTGGTGAACCGAAAGACTTCGTGTGGATCGACGACGCCGCTCCGTCGGGAGCCAAGCTGGAAGGGAACTCACCGTGGGAGTTCGTGTCCAAGCCGGCTCCCGTCTTCTCCGGCGAGAAGGCGACCAAGCGATCCGGAGAGGGGAACACCCAGCACTTCTTCACCGGAGCAACGGCTCCTCTGAAAATCGGCGAAGGGGACAAGCTTTTTGCGTATTGCTATCTCGATCCGGCCAATCCGCCGAAGACCGTCATGCTGCAATGGAACGACGGCATCTGGGAACATCGAGCCTTTTGGGGCGAAGACAAGATCGCGTTCGGAACCGGCGACGTGCCGGGGCATCGTCGGCTCGGCGACCTGCCGAAGCTCGGCGAGTGGGTGCGGTTGGAAGTCGATGCCGCTCACGTCGGCTTACCGGCCGGCAAGCTCGTCAACGGCTGGGCCTTCACACAGTTCGACGGCACGATGTTTTGGGACAAGGCCGGAATCGTGACTCGCACGCCACAAGATGGAGGCGGCTTCGAATCGCTGCTGGCGTGGGAGTCCTACGACAAAGCTCAAGCCCAGTCGACGGTCCCGCAACCGATCCGCGATGCCATCAAGCTGGAGTCCGACAAACGCAACGACGACCAGAAGAAACAGATTCGCGAATACTTCCTCACCAACGTCTACGCCAAATCACAACCGGTGCTCGCGCCGCTCAATGCCAAGATCGCGGCACTCAACAAGCAGCGAACGGACCTCGACGGCGCGATTCCCTCCACGATGGTCATGGCCGACATGCCGCAACTTCGCGACACGAACATCTTGATCCGCGGTGCGTACAACAAAAAGGGCGACAAGGTGACTCACGGAGTCCCGGCCGCCCTCGGTGGCAAACTGCCCGATGGTGCTCCGATCAATCGCCTGAGCCTCGCGAAATGGCTGGTTGATCCGTCGCACCCGCTTTCGTCGCGAGTCACGGTCAATCGGTTCTGGCAACAATTCTTCGGCCGAGGCATCGTGAAAACGTCCGAGGACTTCGGCATCCAAGGCGATTGGCCGACACATCCGGAATTGCTCGACTGGCTCGCGACGGAGTTCCAAACGCCGACCGCTCGCACGCTCATCGAAAACACCGAAGCCGCCGCTCCCAAGAATTGGGACATGCGACACCTCATGCGACTGATTGTCACGTCAAACACGTATCGCCAATCGAGCCGCGTTTCGCCGGACCTCGTCAAACGCGATCCAGAAAACATGCTGTTGGCTCGCGGCCCGCGATTCCGTTTCGATGCAGAAGTCATCCGCGATGCGGCCCTCTTCACCAGCGGCTTGCTGGTCGAGAAAGTCGGCGGCAAGAGCGTCAAGCCGTACCAGCCGCTCGGCCTGTGGGAAGCAGTCGCGTTCGTCGGCAGCACGACCAGCCAATTCAAACGGGATGCCGGCGAGGCTCTGTATCGCCGCAGCATGTACACGTTTTGGAAACGGACTTCGCCGCCACCGCAGATGACCACATTCGACGCCCCGTCGCGCGAGGTCTGCTCCGTGCGACGTCCGCGCACCAACACGCCGCTGCAAGCGCTCGCCACAATGAACGACGAACAATTCGTCGAAGCCTCGCGGCACTTCGCTCGCCGCATGTTGCTCGAAGGCGGCACGACATACCCCGATCGCGTGATCCACGGCTTCCGCCTCGCCACCGGCCGCAAGCCGTCCCCCGCCGAATTGGAAGTGCTCGTCGCCCTCTTTCAAGAACATCACACGCACTATCAATCAAAGGCGGACGAGGCGGTCAAACTCCTCAGCATCGGCGAATCGAAACGGGACGAAGCACTCAACCCCAGCGAGTACGCCGCCATGACAATGCTCGCCAATCTGCTGCTGAACTTGGACGAGACGCTGACGAAGGAGTAATGCCGTGACCGCGTTGGTGCTTCACGATTTCTCTTGGCAACGGATGATTAACGCCGTGGAAGCTGTCAAAGAAAGAGCCTGCCGAGCCGCCGCCGCGTTGGAGAAAGCCGGCATTCCGTACGCCGTCGCTGGTGGAAACGCGGTTGCGGCATGGGTCGCTCGCGTCGATGAAGATGCGGTTCGCAACACGAACGACGTGGACATCCTCGTTCGCCGTTCGGACTTCGACGCCATCAAGCAAGCACTCGAAGGAGTTGGCTTCGAATACCACTTCGTCAATGGCGTCCACGTTTTCATCGACGGCCCAGATGGCAAGCCCAGCCGTGGCGTGCATCTGCTCTTCGCGAACGAGAAGGTCAAAGATTCGTACCCGCTGCCCACCGCCGATGTGACCGAGGCCGTCCCCGCCAACAATTATCTTGTGGTGTCGCTTGAGGCGCTCGTGGTGATGAAGCTGAATTCGTACCGCGACAAAGACCGAACACATTTGCGAGACTTGCTCGGAACCGGCTTGATCGACCAATCCTGGTGCGCGCGGTTGTGCCCGCAACATGCCGAACGATTGCAACTGCTGATCGACACGCCGGACGGATGATGACTCACGCCCGTTTTCTTCCAACCAACCGGCAACAGACTACTCACAACGGACCAAACCATGAACCCGATTCAAGAATATCAACTGCGTGAGACTCGACGTTACTTCTTCGGCAAGTGCGCGGCCGGACTCGGTGGAGCGGCGTTGGCTTCGACGATGAAGCCGCAATCGCTGCTGGCTGAACCAGCCGTCAATGAGTCGGCCGGAATCCTGCCCGCGCTGCATCATGCACCGACGGCCAAGCGAGTCATTTGGCTGTTCATGGCCGACGGGCCGTCGCAAATGGACCTCTTCGACTACAAGCCGAAGATGGAGGAGTACTTCGACAAAGACTTGCCGGAATCGGTGCGCAACGGTCAGCGGATCACGACGATGACGTCGGGGCAGACCCGATTCCCGATCGCTCCGACGCTGTTCAAATTCCGGCCGCACGGCGAGAGCGGAGCACTCGTCAGCGAGTTGCTGCCGGAGATCGGTTCAATCGTGGACGACATCACGATCGTCAAGTCGATGCACACCGACGCGATCAACCACGACCCGGCGATCACGTTCATCCAAACCGGCAGCGAACTCCCCGGCCGTCCCAGCGCGGGTGCCTGGATCTCGTATGGCATCGGCAGTCCGAATCAAAATCTGCCGAGCTTCGTCGTGCTGACCTCGCGCATCGCTCCCGGTTCGGCGACGCAGGCGCTCTTCTCGCGGCTGTGGGGTTCGGGATTCCTGCCGACGAAGCATCAGGGAGTCGGACTGCGGTCGCAGGGTGATCCGGTGCTGTACCTGTCGAACCCGGCGGGCGTCGATCCGGTCACGCGTCGCAAGATGCTCGACGGTCTCGCCAAGCTGAATCAAAAGCGGTTCGAGGAAATGGGCGATCCGGAAATCAACACGCGGATCGCTCAGTACGAGATGGCCTTCCGAATGCAGACGTCGGTTCCGGAACTGACCGACATCTCGAACGAGCCGAAGCATGTGCTCGACATGTACGGCCCGGAAGTCACCGATCCCGGCACGTTCGCCTACAACTGCCTGCTCGCGCGGCGCATGGCCGAGCGTGGCGTGCGGTACACGCAAGTCTTCCTGCGCGGCTGGGACCATCACGGCGGCCTGCCCGGCAGCATCCGCCAACTGACGAAAGCCGCCGATCGTCCCGCCGCCGCGCTGGTCAAAGACTTGAAGCAACGCGGAATGCTCGACGACACGCTGGTCGTCTGGGGCGGCGAGTTCGGTCGCACGGTTTACAGCCAAGGGACTCTGACCAAAGACAACTACGGCCGCGACCATCACCCGCGCAACTTCACGATGTGGTTCGCTGGCGGCGGCATGAAGAAGGGCCTCGTCCACGGCGCCACCGACGATTTTTCGTACAACATCACCGAGAAGCCGATGCACGTCCACGATCTCAACGCCACGCTGCTGCATTGCCTGGGCATCGACCACGAGAAGCTGACCTACCGCTTCCAAGGTCGCGATTTCCGTTTGACCGACGTGCATGGCAACGTGGTCAAGGAGATCCTCGCGTGAGCGGCATCTGTCCGCCGATGACAGCAGAGCCGAGAACTCCCCGTCCCGCCAGGACTTTGTCATGTTGACTCTCTCCGGATCGCGGTCTTTGTTTTGTGATGGCGTGAGCCGCCGCAATTTTCTCAAGGCGGGAGCGTTGGGATTCGGCGGCTTCGGTCTGGCGGACTTCCTTCGACTGCGAGCCGAGGCTGACGCGTCACCAAACATTCCGAAGTCGGTGATTCTCATCTGCCTTCCCGGCGGCCCCAGTCACATCGACATGTACGACATGAAGCCGGAGGCTCCCGCCGAATATCGGGGCGAGTTCCGACCGATCGCCACGAATCTTCCGGGACTCGACATCTGCGAGCACATGCCGTTGCAGACGCAGATCGCCGACAAGCTCGCCGTGGTCCGCAACCTGACGTTCAAGCAACCCGACCATCAGATGCAAGAGGTTTACACGGCCTTCCCGGCGGCTCCGAATGCACCGTTTCTGTCGCCGCCGATTCGTCCGGCGGTCGGCTCGATCATCAGCAAGTTGCGCAGCGGTGAGCGTTCGCTGTTGCCGAACTACATCAGCTTGGGAGGAAGCGATTTCTACAACGTCGCCGCGGCGGAGGTGCCGATGTACCTCGGCCCGGCGCATGCTCCGTTCGAGCCGAAAGGCGAAGTTGTCGGGAACTTAGAGTTGAAGAAGGAAGTCGGGCTGAGCCGTTTCGGAGACCGTCAATCGCTGCGCCGC
>QWQF01000198.1 GCA_003669125.1 Planctomycetota bacterium | reverse complement strand
TTTGAACGTGCTGTTTGTGGTGTCGGACGATTTGTGTCCGCGGCTGGGTTGTTACGGCGATCCGTTGGTGAAGTCGCCGAACATTGATCGGCTGGCGGCGCGGGGCGTGCGGTTCGAGCGGGCGTACTGTCAGTTTCCGCTGTGCAATCCGTCGCGCGCGTCGTTCCTCACCGGGCTGCGGCCGGACTCGACCGGCGTGTTTGAGAACTCGACGCAGTTCCGCAAGAACGTGCCCGACCACGTCACGCTGGGGCAGACGTTTCAGAAGGGGGGCTACTTCGTGGCTCGCGTCGGCAAGCTGTATCACTACGGCGTGCCGGCTCAGATCGGGACCGACGGGCTGGACGATCCGCCGTCGTGGCAAGAGCGGATCAACCCGCGCGGCCGCGACAAAGACGAGGAAGAGAAAATCTTCACGCTCAACCCCAAGGCCGAGGGGCCGGCGCGTTTCGGCGGGACGCTCAGTTGGCTGGCGGCCGACGGCGAAGACGCCGAACAAACAGACGGTCTTTCGGCGGCCGCCACGATCAAGCTGATGGAACAGCATCGCGACAAACCGTTCTTCATCGCCTGCGGATTCTTCCGGCCGCACACGCCGTATGTCTCGCCGAAGAAATGGTTCGACCTGTACCCGCTCGACAAGATCAAGCTGCCGGTGCTGACCGCCAACTACAAAGACGGAGTGCCGGAGCCGGCGTTCCTGTCGTCGAAGAAGGAGCAGGAAAACATCTCCGACGAACTCCGCAAGCAGGCGATCCAGGCGTATCACGCCTCAACCAGCTTCATGGACGCGCAAGTCGGCCAGTTGCTCGACGGACTGGATCGGCTGAAGCTGGCGGACAAGACAATCGTCGTGTTCTTCAGCGATCACGGCTACCACCTCTACGAGCACGGCCTGTGGCAGAAGATGTCGCTGTTCGAGAACTCCGCGCGCGTCCCGCTGGTGATCTCCGTCCCCGGCAGCAAGCACGCCGGGCAGGTCAGCCGCCGCACTGTCGAACTGGTTGATCTGCATCCAACGCTCGCTGATCTGTGCGGGCTGACCGCGCCGAGCAATCTCGACGGCAAAAGTCTCAAGCCGCTGCTCGACAATCCGAAGGCCGATTGGGACAAGCCCGCGCTGACGCAGGTGACTCGCGGCACGCCGACGATGACGAACGCTCCGACGACGAAGCCCAGCGTTGTCGGCCGCTCGATGCGCACGGAGCGTTTTCGGTTCACTGAATGGAACAGCGGTGACAAAGGGACCGAGCTGTACGATCATGACTCCGACCCCGGCGAGTTGAAGAACCTCGCCAACGATGTCGCTCACGCGGCAACGGTCGCAACGATGCGCAAAGAATTGCGATCGCGGTACAAATTGAAGGACTGATCGTCTGACGTAGGGTGGGTCGCAGCGGAGATCGGAAGCATGAAGGTCGGCCTGACACTGCTGCTGACGCTGGCGGTTGCCTCATCGGCGCTCGCCCAGGCACCCGTTGTCGATTACTCGCGCGACATCAAGCCGATTCTCAAAGAGCGTTGCTTTGCCTGTCACGGAGCCTTGAAGCAAAAGGCTGGACTACGGCTCGACACCGGGGCGATGCTGCGTCGCGGAGGTGACGGTGGTCCGGCGGTCGTTGCCGGAAAAGTCGCTGGCAGTTTGCTGGTCGAGCGGATCACGTCCCAAGACGACGCACAACGAATGCCGGCCGAGGGCAAGCCGCTGACGGCCGAGCAGATTGCTCGGATCAAAACTTGGATCGAACAAGGAGCCTCGTCGCCGGAGAACGAACAGCCGGAGCAAGACCCGCGCGAGCACTGGGCGTTCAAGAAGCCCGTGCGGCCGGCGATGCCGGAAATCTCAAATCTGAAATCTGAAATCTCAAATGGAATCGATTCGTTCGTGCTGGCGAAGCTCGACGAGCACGGCCTGACACCTCGTTCGCCGGCCGAGAAGCACGTTCTGTTGCGGCGAGTTTATCTCGACCTGATCGGCCTGCCGCCGACTCGTGACGAGTTGCAGGCGTTCCTCGCCGACGAGTCGCCGTCGGCCTACGAGGCGGTCGTCGATCGGTTGCTGCGCGATCCGCGGCACGGCGAGCGCTGGGGTCGGCATTGGATGGACATCTGGCGGTACAGCGATTGGTACGGTCGTCGGCATGTCCCCGATGTCTGGAACAGTGCTCCGCAGATTTGGCGCTGGCGAGATTGGATCGTGCGATCGCTCAACGCCGATCACGGCTACGACCGGATGATTCGCGAGATGCTCGCCGCCGATGAGGTCTGTCCCGAAGACGATGAAGCGGCGGTCGCGACCGGCTATCTGATTCGCAACTGGTACGCGCTCAATCCGAACGACTCGATGCGGAGCACCGTCGAGCACACCGGCAAGGCGTTTCTCGGCCTGACGTTCAATTGTGCTCACTGTCACGATCACAAGTACGACCCGATTTCGCAGGACGACTATTTTCGACTGCGAGCGTTCTTCGAGCCGATCAGCATTCGCCAAGACCGTGTGCCGGGCGAAGCCGATCCGGGTCCATTCGAGGAATACAGCTACGGCAAGCTGCGAAAGATTCAGCGGCTCGGAGCCGTCCGCATCTTCGACAAAACACCCGACGCCCCGACGTGGTTCTACACCGGCGGCGACGAACGCAACCGCGTGAAAGATCGCGGCTCGATACCGCCGGGCGTTCCCACATTTCTCAGTGATTCGCCAGTGAAGGTCGAGCCGATCACACTGCCGTCGCGAGCCTGGTATCCCGGATTACGACCGAGCCTTCACGACGCCTTGCTGACCGAGGCTCGCGCCGCAGTCGTGCAGTCGGAAACGGAACTGGCCGCCGCGAAGCAGTCGCAGATCGACGTTCCACAAACGGTGCGCGATCAGGTTGCGCAAGCTGAGGCCGCAGTCACTGCCGCCGTTCGCGAGGCCGAGCAAGCGGGACGTCCCGGTGCGCTCGCGGGTCGACAATCACTGCTGCTCGATGCGACTGCCGGACGACGTGTCATCCAGAACGGATTGCAGCAGCTCAAAGCTCTGGATGACGGAGCGGTTCTCAGCTTTCAGTGGCTGATCCTCAGCGACGCGCACGTCAATTTTCAATTCGCGAAGGATGTCGTGAAGGGACTGACCGCTGGCTACATCGCGTTTGAAAAAGGCCGCATCGTTTCGTATCAGCCTGGCACGTTCACCGAGTTTGAAACCGGGCGATACGACTTCACCGCCGGGCAGCGACGATTTCAAGTGTCGCTCGTGCTGGAGACGAAGGCTGATCGCAGCCTCTTGTCAGTGCGCTCGCTGACCGACGACAAGCTGTTGGTGGATCGATTGCCGGTCGCGCTCAACGGTTGGAATCCCGTGGGTGATGCGACGAAGGGAATCTCTTTCGATGCGCGAACCGGCAGTGTCTTGGTGCTCGACGACGTGACGCTGACAGCTCCTGCTGTCGCAGACAATCCGCCCGCGCGGTTAGCCTCGTTCGACTTCGAGCCGCCGAAGTACACCGACGGTCGCGACGTGCCCGGCATCGACGGCTGGGCGAACTCGTCGTTCGGAATCGCTCCAGCAACGTCGGTCGTTTCAACGACCGCCGGCAACGAATCGCTCCGCGACCTGTTGCAGAAATTGCAGGCGGCTCGCCGCGCCGCCGAGTCCATCAACTTGCCGCTGCGAGCCGCCGAAGCCAAGCAGATCGCCGCTCGCGCGGAACTGGCCAACCTCGAAGCCCGCATTGCCGCCGATCGCGCGAAGCACGGCGAAACGCCGGGCGCGGATACCCCCTCGCTCGCTCACACGGCGAGTCGTCTGGAACGGGACGCAGATCTGAGAAAAGCCGAAGCTGACGTGCTCGCGAACGAACGCGCACTGGCCGTCGCCGAAGCGAAGCCGGCAACGGACGCCAACCGCGCAAAGGAAACCGACGCGGCAAACAAGCAACTCGCGGTCGCCCGCCCAGCCCTCGACAAGGCGCGAGTCGCGATGACGGACACGACCTCCGAAACGTACTCGTCGTTCAGCCCGTCGTATCCCAATACCAGCACCGGACGTCGTCGAGCCTTGGCCGACTGGATCGCCAGCCCTCAAAACCCGCTCACCGCGCGCGTGGCCGTCAATCACATCTGGTCGCGGCACTTCCACTCGCCGCTGGTCGCCAGCGTGTACGACTTTGGCCGCAATGGCGCAAGGCCGACGCATCCCGAACTGCTCGACTGGCTGGCCGTCGAACTGATGAATTCTGGCTGGAGTATGAAGCACCTCAACCGGCTGATTGTGACGAGCGCGGCGTATCGTCGCGCGTCGTCGTCGGTTGGCGATGGTTTGCAAAACGTCGCCTCAGATCCCGAAAATAATTTTCTCTGGCGGATGAATCCTGGCCGGATGGAAGCCGAAGTCGTGCGCGACAGCCTGCTCAATGTGGCTGGTAAACTCGATCCGAAAGTCGGCGGCCAAGAACTCGAAAACAGCGAGGCACTGACGACGTTTCGTCGCAGTCTGTACTACAGCGTCTTTCCCGAACAAGGAGGCAAGAGCGCGATGGGTGAGTTGTTCGACGCGCCCGATGCGCTCGAATGCTACCGCCGCAGCCGCAGCATCATCCCGCAACAGGCACTCGCGCTGACCAACAGCGATTTGGTGCATCAACTGAGCGTCGGGATCGTGCAGGCTGAGGGTGAGAAGCCGCCGGCCGAGTTTGTGATCGCGTGCTTTGAGCGTATCTTGTCCCGTAGACCGACGCCGCAGGAGTTGCAGATTTGCACCGAGTCTCTCAACAGCCAACGCGAGCTTTTGGCTAAGAGCAACGCGACCGATGCCGTGCTGCGAGCGAAAGCCAGTTTGGTCCGTGCGTTACTCAATCACAACGACTTCGTGACAATCAGGTAGTCAGGTAGTGCGATGAAACCAACTCGATCCGAATCTGAATGCGATTGCCATCCACCATCTCGCCGAGCGTTCCTCAGCGACATCGGCATGGGCTTTACCGGTTTGGCGCTCGGTGCAATGCTGGCTGAAGACGGAATCGCGAAGGCTGCTGATCCGTCACCTCAGCACCACGGCGCCCGCGCCAAATCGGTCATCTGGATCTTCCTCTCCGGCGGTTACAGCCACGTCGAGACGTTCGATCCGAAGCCGGCGCTCAACCAGTACGCCGGGATGACGTTCGACAAGACGCCGTTCGAGAACCCGCTCAAGTCGCCGCTGCATGCGAAGCGGTTTCGCTCGGTGCTGGCGGAAGAGATCAACGTTCGCGACGTGTACCCGACGATCTATCCGATGCAGGTCGGCTGGCGGAAGCACGGCGACAGCGGCATCGAGATGACTGACTGGTGGCCGCATCTCGCTGAGCAAGTCGATGAGCTGTGCTTCGTCCGCAACATGTGGACGACGGACAACGATCACGCGGCCGAGAATCAGATTCACACCGGCCGGCATCGGCTCGACGAACAACAGCCGAGCCTCGGTGCGTGGGCACACTACGGACTTGGCACGCTCAACGAGAACCTGCCGAAGTTCGCGGTGCTCGGCGGGCCGACACGGTCGGACACGCGGCTGTCGATCGACTCGCTGTATTTGGGGCCGCAATACGCCGGAGTGCCGCTCGCGCTGGACCCGAAGAATCCGCTGCCGTTCGGGCAACGCAAGGCAGGCCAATCGCTCGAAGAGCAGCGGCAAGAATACGACCTGATCAACAAGCTCAACGCGCTCACGGCGGTCGAATACCCGGAGGATCAAGAACTGCAAGCTCGCATCCGCGCCTACGAATTGGCGTTTCGGATGCAGGCCGCCGTGCCCGAAGCGATTGATTTCTCGCAGGAGACCGAAGCGATCACGAAACTGTACGGCATTGATGCGGACGCCACGAAGCTCGCCGGCCAGCGGCTGCTGGCAGCACGGCGGTTGGTCGAGCGGGGCGTGCGATTCGTGCAAGTCTTCCCGTCACCCTATGGAGTTTGGGATTCGCACCAGAAACTCAAAGACAATCACACGCGGCTGTGTGGGACGGTCGATCTGCCGGTCGCGGGTTTAATCCAAGACCTAAAGCAGCGCGGACTGCTCGATGAAACGCTGGTCGTGTTCTGCACCGAGTTCGGCCGCACTCCGGGTTTGGAACTGCGAGGCGGCGGCAAGGATGGCCGCGATCATCACCCGAACGGCTTCACGATTTGGATGGCCGGTGCAGGCTTGAAGCGCGGCTACGTCCACGGGGCAACGGACGAGCTTGGCTATCACGCGCTTGGCGAAGGACACTACGTCACCGACCTGCACGCGACCGTGCTGCATTTGCTCGGTCTCGACAACCGCCGACTGCACTTCCCCGGTCGCAAGCGTTTGGAAATCGACGACGGCCGGGTGATCTACGATGTCCTCGCGTAACGAACCCGTTCGTGAGAAACTCCGTAGGGCGGGACAAGTTCGCTTCGACCTCCGGCCCACTAATTTCGGTTTCATTGTTGGCGTTGTTTAACCGGTGGTGGGCCGGCGCGGCGAAACGTCGCTGGTCCTACCCTACAGTAGTCGATGTAGTATTCGGAGAAGTTTTTCGTTTGTGTTGACGCCTTCGCATTGGGAAGACTCCAGATGAAACAAGCCTCTTGGCTGTTGGGTGTGTTGTTCACTGCACTCTTGACCGGCGTGTGGCTCTCGGCCGGGGATGCTCAAAAGGACAATGACCGGGCCGACAAGGACTACTCGGCCGAGTTGCCGAGGATTGCGTCCAAGTCGCCGGAGGAATCGCTCAAAGCTATCAAGTTGAAGGCGGGGTTTCACGCCGAGATGGTCGCGGCCGAGCCACTCATTCGGTCGCCAATGGCGATGGACTTCGACGAGTTCGGCCGAGCGTTCGTCGTCGAGCTTCCTGAATACAACCAGTACGCCAGTCCGAAGCCGCACGGCAAAGGGTCCGTCAAGCTGTTGGAGGACATCGACGGCGACGGACGTTTCGACAAGGCGACGGTTTACGTTAGTGATCTCGATTACCCGACGGCGGTGGCATGCTGGGAGGGCGGCATCTTGGTCGGCGTCGCGCCGGACATCTTGTTCTGCAAAGACACCGACGGTGACGGCAAGGCCGATGTGCGCCGAAAAGTCTTCACCGGGTTTGGCCAGGACAAAGCGGGCGAAGGGATGCTGAACTCGTTTCGCTGGCGGATCGACAATCGGTTTCACATCCCGTGCGGGCTGGATGGCGGCGAGGTCGTGCCGGTTCAGACTTCGGAAGTCTCCAACGTGAAGCCGATCAATGTGCGCGGGCAGCATCTGCTGCTCGAACCGCGAGCGATGACGATCACCGCGACCAGCGGCGGCGGACAGCATGGCATGAGTCTCGACGACTGGAACCAGCGAGCCTTCGTCTGCGGCAACAGCGAGCCGGTGCATCTCGTCATGTACGACGGCCGGTATCTCGCACGGAATCCGTACCTGACAGCTCCAGCCGCGGCGATCAACATTGCTCCCGAGGGCAAGTTCACGAAGCTGATGCGGACCAGTGCGATCGAGCCGTGGCGCGTGCTGCGAACTCGGCTGAGAAAATCGGGAGTCATTCCCGGCTCGGACGAAGGCGGGGCACCATCGGGCTTCTTCACCGGGGCAACCGGCATCACGGTCTATCGCGGCGATGCGTGGCCGGCCGAGTTTCGCGGACAGGTGTTCGTCGGCGAAGTCGCGAACAATCTCGTGTACCGCGCTCGACTCGAATCGAACGGCGTCGGCCTGACTGCGCATCGAGCCGACACCGATGCCGAGTTCCTCGCTTCGACCGACAACTGGTTCCGTCCGGTGCAATTCGCGAATGCTCCCGACGGCACGCTGTACGTCATCGACATGTACCGCGAGCTGATCGAAGGAGCCGCGTTCCTCGCCCCGGCGATCCTCAAGCACATGGACACGAGCGCCGGCTCGGACAAAGGCCGCATCTTCCGAATCGCGCCGGACGGCTTCCGCTTCAAGCCCGCGCCGCGACTCGGTGATCTGTCGACGACGGAGCTCGTCCAACTCTTCGAGCACCCGAACGGCTGGCACCGCGACACGGCATCGCGACTGATCTATCAACGCCA
>QWQF01000246.1 GCA_003669125.1 Planctomycetota bacterium | reverse complement strand
GCCCGGAGTTCGGCTTCCCATCCCCAATTTCAGCGACTATAAACCCGCCCCACGTCGCGGCTCCGCGGCGACTCGCCGCCGTAGCTCAGTTGGCAGAGCGACGCTTTCGTAAAGCGTAGGTCCTCGGTTCAAGTCCGAGCGGTGGCTTTTCTCGAGGCCATGAACCACGACGGTTTGTGGCTTTTTTTGTGTTCACGCTCTGCCGATCCCGCTGTGGTCTTTACCGTATCGCTGTTGTCTCCAACCGATCGGAGGCGGATGCGGGGGCGTGGGACCGCAACGGAACCGATCGAATTCCTTTCCACGCGCACAGGAGTCCGTTCATGCCGCAATTTCTCGCTCGCGTCACGGCTGTTGTCTTGGGAGTGCTCCTTCTATTTTCGGCAGGGGCGAATTCCGCCAAGGCCGAGCATGAAGGGAAGCTGCAAATCCTGTTGCTGGGCGACAGCACCACTATCGGGAGTGTCTGCCGAGTGACGCATCGCGATGGGCCGCACTTGGAGGACGTGATCCGTTTGCTGCTGGCGACTGAAAAAGAGTTGCCGCCGACCAACGTCATCAACCAAGGACGCGACGGCGAATTCATTCATGGCCTGCTGACCGGCGGGCGCTACGACCGCGAGATCGCCAAGCTGCCGGGCATCGACTACGTCTTCATTCGCTACGGCTTGAACGACAACAGCAAGCGCGAGGACTTCGCCAACAACTTTCCAAAAGATTTTCGGGAGCTGATTGCTCGGCTGCACAAGGATTTTCCGCAGGCGAAGATTTTCCCAACGACGATCATCCCCTATCTCTCGCCAGAGAATGACGCGAGGATCAACGGGCTGATCAAGCAAGTCGCCGAGGACGAGAAGCTGCCGCTGTTCGACGTCTACACGCGATATCACGCGGAACTGACACATGGGCCGAACATGCTCAACTACCGCCGCTACGCGCTCGACAAGATTCCGGAGCAGCACCGCGAGTGGGTCAAGCCGTTCGTTCAAGGGAACTCGGTCGTCGTGATGGACAATCGGCTCGATGCCCATTTCCGAGACCAGCCTGGCTGGTTCGGCGACCGACATCCGAATCTCGCCGGTTATCATGTCATCGGCGACGAGACCGCCAAGTTCCTCGCCAAACAGATTCGCGAACGAGCCAAGACGTCCAAGTGACGCGAAGCGAGTCCACGGTTCCCGCGACCAGTTATTTTCATGACACACCTGAAGTGAGGTCACAGCAATGATGAATGGCGATCATTTTTTATCGTTGAGCCGCGCCAGTCTGGCACTGCTCATGGCGGCCTTTGCACTTTTCGGACCACTCCCGATGAGCGATGCACTTGCCGCACCGCTTTCGGCGGGAGTCGCCAAAGTCGACATCACCAATGTCGATGCTGGCCCGGTGAATGACCGCCTGTGGGTCAAAGCACTCGTGATCAAGAGCGACGCCACAACGGCGGTGATCGTCACGCTCGATGCCGTCGCGGTCGGTGAAATCGGACACATCAAGAACGACTACCTGCCCAAGGTCCGTGCGCGAATCGAGAAGGAACTCGGCATCAAGCCCACGAACGTCCTGGTGAACGCCAGCCATTGTCACGGCGTCGTCTGCTCGGACGTCGACGAGCGGACTGTTCAAGCGGTGAAGCTCGCATCGCAGAACATGGTTCCCGTGCATGTCGGGGCGGGGCGCGGTCACGAGGATCGCATCATGGAGAACCGTCGACTCAAGCTGAAGAACGGCAAAGAAGTCGATGTCCGCCATGCGTACTCGATGCCGGCCGACGAAGACGTGGCGGAAGTCGGCCCGATTGATCCGGAGATCGGTATCCTGCGACTCGACCGAACGGACGGGCGGACTCTGGCAGTCGTCTACAACTTCGCGTGTCATCCGATCCAGGGTGTCCCCAACAAAGGCAACACCGCAGATGTGACCGGCTTCGCGTCCCAAGTGATCGAAGACAACTTGAGCGACGGAACGATCGCGTTGTTTGTGCAAGGCTGCGGCGGCGACATCAATCCGGTCAATTACAAAGACGTCGATCATCCTCGAAGCGCCGAGCCACTAGGAAACATGTTGGGCCTGAGCACGTTGAAGGCACTGCGAAAAATCTCCAGCAAAGACGATGGCCGGTTGCAGCTCATCAATGAGACTCTCACGCTGCCGCGGGCCGATCTCGCCGAGCGGATTGCGTTGCAGGAGGCCGAGCAACTCAAACTGCTGCAATCACTGACCGGCACGAGTCTCAGCCTCAAGACGTTTCTGCCGCTGGCCGTGAAGTACAAGCTGTCGGACGACTTTCCGTCGTACTACTCGCACTTGTACCTCCACGAAAAGAAGCTCGGACGGGACGACCTGAGCAAGCATGACGCCGAGAATCGTCGGAACTTGCAGCAGTACATCGCCAACATCCAAACGATGGAGCAACTGACACGCACGCAAACGAACCTGGCGTTGCTCAAGAAACATCAGGCACAAAATCTCGCTGCCGGGAAACGAACGATCGACGTCGAGGTACTCGGCCTGCGGGTCGGCGACTTTGCACTCATCACGTTTCCTGGCGAGTTGACCGTGCGGATCGGGCTGAACATCAAGAAACGCTCGCCCCACAAAACGACTTTCGTGGCGGGCTACACCAACGGCTACATCTACTACTCGCCGACTGCCGAGCAACTTCTGAATATCGGCGGAGCTCAGGAAGACAGCGACTGCATCCTAGCCCCCGAATGGCAGGCGCTGTTCGAGTCGAAGGCTGCGGAACTCTTGAAGAAGCTGTAACGCCGAGGACGATGGATTCGCCTCAACGCTGGTAGATCGGCAGGAAGCCGTTGTCGAGTTGCAAGATCGTGGTGTTCATCGCGGTGTTGTAAACCTCGCCGACGTGGCCGTCCTTCCAAGCTCCATTTGCCGACTGCTTGCTGAGGATCTCTTTGCTGGTGTCCGCGAAGTACTTGTTCCACTCCTCGTCGCCAAGCCGGTAGACAACCTGCGCGTAGTAGTAGTGGGCGTAGTGCCAATGTCCAAAGAGCTGGTTGCTGCCGGCCTTGCCCGGCCAGACGTTTTGCTTGCAGAACTCCAGCATCTTCTTGACGTGTTCCGATTCGCCGTACTCTCCGGCGTTGAACATCGCCGCGCAAGCCGCAGCGGTGATCGGCGGCCGAGCACCTCCACCACGAATGCTGTACTGCACGCCCCCCTCCGGAGTCGTGCAGTCTTGGATGTACTTCTTCGCCTTCTCGATGATCTCTTTCGGGACCGGAATGCCGGCGTTGCGACAAGCCCGCAGACCTTGCACCTGAGTGATGCACGTCGAGCCTTCGTCGAAGTTCGGTTGATCTTTCGCCGACACATATCCCCAACCGCCACGCTCGGTCTGAGCCTGCGCCGAAAACTCGACCGCTTTGATGAGCACCCGCTTCAAATCGGCGCGACGCTCGGCGTCTTCTTCTTCGCCGAAGACCTGAGACAGGAACAGCATCGAAAAGCCGTGCCCGTAGGTGTAGTGGTAGTCGTCCTTGAAGCCGATCAGTCCAGACGGCTGAGCCATGTCGAGCAGATAATCGACCGCCAGTCGAATGTTCTTGGAGTACTTCCCACGCGTCGTGGTCGAGCCTTCCGCGAGCATCGCATTGCCGGCCAGCGCGGTCATGGCCACGCGGTACTGACTTTGATTCGCTTCCCAATAGCCCTGCCGGCGTTGCTCTCGCGCGAGGTAGTCCAACGCTCGCGACACCGCCGCCACGATCTTCGGGTCTTTTTTCTTCTTGACTGCTTCCGCCGGACGCCCCAAACAGAGCACTGCCAATGCCACCACCAGAATCACGATTCGCTGCCGCATGAGATGACTCCTCTGGCGAGTCACACTCCCTCGCCAACGGCAACATACCATCTCCTCGGCCCCGCCGAACAGCGGGCACATTCGTAACACTGCCGCCAGTCTCCTATCGTCCCCATTTTCCAGAAGATGAATCGACCTGGCGAAGACTGAACTGCCTCGGCCGACGGAAGCCGAGTTGGCGATTATGCGAGTCCTGTGGGACCGCGACCCCAGCACCGTTCGCAAAGTGACCCGAACCACTCGACCAACCAACAACGGGATGTCAGCGACACAGGCCGACGCTGCCTGCGTCGAGTCCGACCGCCTGATCATCGCCACGCCGGAGGGAGTGAAACGACGAGGACACTCGGCTCCCGGTAAAGGCGACTCACCGGCCAAAGTGCAAGGAGACGTTCTGTGGATGAATCAAGTCAAGGGCTTGGTTTGGATCAGCCTTGGCGTGGAGGATGTCGACCGGATGCCTACGTCCGGTCAGCCCATCGTTCGGACGTAGGCGTCCGAACTACGATTACGACCCAAAAACTTCTGCGACTGGTCTGCCGTTTGCCTTCTTCGGCGGTGACTGTCAATTCGGCTGCCAATGGATTCGTGTTGGCGACGCTGTGATTGGCCGCACGAGGAGACCTTCATTATGGGGTTTCGGTTCGACAAACTCACGGTCAAGTCGCAAGAGGCGGTTCAGCAGGCGCAGTCCGAGGCGGAGAGTCTCGGTCATCAGCAGTTGCTGCCATTGCATTTGCTCAAAGCGTTGCTGACCGAAGAACAAGGGATCGTCCGGCCGTTGTTGCAAAAGATCGGCGTGAAGATTCCGCAGTTGGAGTCGATGGTCTCGGCCGAATTGAATCGACTGCCGAAGGTGTCCGGCGGCGGCGGTGGGCAGGTCGGAGCCGGTCGTGAAATCCTGCGGGTCTTCGACGCGGCGACGCAGGCGGCCGATCAGATGAAGGATCAGTTCGTCTCGACCGAGCACTTGTTGCTCGGCCTGACGAAAGTCGAGGACGCGGCCAAGCGACTGCTCGCTCTGAATGCCGTCGAAGAAAAGGACGTCCTCAACGCACTGCGAACCGTGCGCGGCAGCCAGCAAGTCACCGACCAATCGCCGGAGGACAAATACCAAGCTCTCGAAAAGTACGGCAAGGATTTGGTGGAACTCGCGCGGCAGGGAAAGATCGACCCGGTCATCGGCCGCGACACGGAGATTCGCCGTGTGATTCAGGTGTTGTCTCGGCGGCGGAAGAACAACCCGGTGCTGATCGGCGAGCCGGGCGTCGGCAAAACGGCGATTGTCGAGGGTCTCGCGCACCGCATTGTGACGGGCGACGTGCCGCAGAATTTGAAGGACAAGCGAGTCATCGCGCTCGACATGGGGGCATTGATCGCCGGAGCGAAATATCGCGGCGAATTCGAGGATCGGCTGAAGGCCGTCCTGAAAGAAGTGCAGTCGGCCGAGGGCCGAATCATGCTGTTCATCGACGAACTGCACACCGTCGTCGGAGCCGGCGCGGCCGAGGGGGCGATGGATGCCAGCAATCTGTTGAAGCCTGCGCTCGCGCGCGGCGAACTGCACTGCGTCGGCGCGACGACGCTCGACGAGTACCGCAAGTACATCGAGAAAGATGCGGCGCTCGAACGTCGTTTCCAACCGGTCGTCGTGCAAGAGCCGAACGTCGAGGACACGATCTCGATCCTGCGCGGGCTGAAGGAACGCTACGAGTCGCATCACGGCGTCCGCATCACGGACGATTCGCTGATCGCGGCGGCGACTCTGTCGGATCGGTACATCAACGACCGTTTTCTGCCGGACAAGGCGATTGATCTGATGGACGAAGCGGCCTCGCGGCTGCGCATGGAAATCGACTCGATGCCGGCGGAGATCGACGAGGCGACTCGGCAGCTCACGCGGATGCAGATCGAGGCAACCGCGTTGGCGACCGAGAAGAGTCCCGATAGCCGCGAGCGGCTCGACGATCTGCGGCGAGCGATCGCCGACCGCGAGGAATCGGTCAATCAATTGAAGGCCCGCTGGCAGGCGGAGAAGGACGCGCTGTCCCGCCTCCGCCCACTCAAGGAACAAATCGAGCGGCTTCGCACGCAGCGCGAGCAAGCGTTCACGCAGGCTCAGCGGACGAACGCCAACGAAGATTTCATGGCTGCCTACAAGGCCGAACAAGAGCTGCAAAAGGCCGAGAAGGAACTGCTCGAATTGGAGCAACGCTCGGCCGAGACCAGCAACGCGAAGGGGGAACGGCTGCTCCGCGAGGAAGTCACCGACGAGGACATCGCCAAAGTCGTCAGCCTCTGGACCGGCATTCCGGTCGCTCGCATGTTGCAGAGCGAACGGGACAAACTGCTCAAAATGGAAGACGCGATTCACGGCCGCATGATCGACCAGCACGAAGCGGTCGTCGCGGTGTCGAACGCTGTGCGACGGTCGCGCTCCGGGCTGCAAGATCGCAATCGCCCGATCGGCTCGTTCATTTTCCTCGGCCCGACCGGCGTCGGAAAAACCGAACTGTGCAAGGCGCTCGCCGAATTCCTGTTCGACGACGAGCACGCGATGGTCCGCGTCGACATGAGTGAGTTCATGGAGAAGCACTCGGTCGCACGGTTGATCGGCGCACCTCCCGGTTACGTCGGCTACGAAGAGGGCGGCCGGCTGACCGAAGCGGTGCGGCGGCATCCGTACTGTGTGCTGCTGCTCGACGAGATCGAGAAGGCTCATCGCGACGTCTTCAACATCCTGCTGCAATTGCTGGACGACGGCCGCCTGACCGACGGGCACGGCCGCACGGTCGATTTCACGAACACGATTGTCGTGATGACGTCGAACATCGGCAGCCAGTCGATCATGGAATTGGCCGAGGGCCGAGCACTCAGCGGCGATGGCCTCGACAAGGAGATCAACCGCCGCGTGATGGACGCTCTGCGTCGTGAGTTCCTCCCGGAATTTCTCAACCGCGTGGATGAGGTCATCGTCTTCCATCCGCTCGGCCGAGCCGAGATTCGGCAGATCGTGGACCTGCAACTCCGTCGCTTGGCGAAACAACTCGACGAGAACGGTTTCGGATTTGAGATCACCGACGCCGCGAAGGATCAACTCGGCGAAGAAGGCTACGACCCGGCCTACGGTGCTCGCCCGCTCAAGCGAGTCATCCAACAGCGACTGCAAAACCAACTCGCCAACGAGTTGCTTTCCGGCCGTCTGCCGCAGGGCTGCAAGATCGTGGTTGATGTGAGAGAGGGCGAGTTCGTGTTTGATCACATGGGTTCGTGTGGCTGAATTCAAAATCAGCCCGACGCGCGAGCGAGGGGTCTGGAAGAACGTAGTTTCAGCCACTCACTTGCGCGTCGTGCTTGTCCGACGACCGCACCGCATACCGCAGCTTTGCCGATGACGAACGAGGATTCGCTCGCTGTTCCGCAGGCGAGGCTCGCACGACTTCGTCGGCAACGGACGAATACAGGCCGTCGCGCAGTCCCTGTTTGAACGCGAGTTTCACGCGACGGTCTTCGCCGGAGTGAAACGTGAGGATCGCGACTCGGCCACTAGGCTTGAGACAGTACGGCAAGTTGCGCAGCAGCATGTCGAGTGCGCCAAACTCGTCGTTCACCGCGATTCGCAACGCCTGAAACACTCGTCGCACGGCATCGTCCGCGTGGTCGTTGGTGCGTTGTGGCAAGCGTGAGATGATCGCTTGCACGACACCGGCAAGCCCTTGTGTGGTCGTCAATGGCTCGCGCGATTGAGCGAACGTTATTGCTGCTGCGAGCTGAGCGGCTCGTGGCTCGTCGGCGTTCTCTTCCAGCAGCGTCGCGAGTTCCGTCCGATCCATTCTCGCGAGCAGCGCTGCTGCCGATTCGCCTCGCGCGGGATTCATACGCATGTCGAGCGGCCCATCGGCCTTGAACGTGAAGCCCCGCGCGGGATCGTCGATCTGCATCGACGACAGGCCGAGATCGGCCAGCAACATGTCCACTCCCTCCGGCGCAGCGGCGGCGATGAGCTGAGCGACTCCGGCGAAATTGCTGCGCCGCACGATCAACGACTCTGAGGGAAAGTCCAACGCCCGCAACCGCGCTTCCGTCTTCGGCAGCTCAATCGGATCGGCATCGACCGCCAGCAACCGACCTCCCGGTTGCACCGCCGCCAACAACTCGCGAGCGTGTCCGCCGTAGCCCAGCGTGCAATCGACCGCGAATTCTCCCGGCTGCGGCGCGAGCACCTGCAGGATCTCGCGAACCATGATCGGTCGATGCGTCCCGGCCGGCGTCTTGCCGCTGGCCAACACCTTGGCCACATCGTCGGCGAAGCGAGCGGGATCGTGCTCCTTGTACTTCTCCGCGAACTGCCGAGGATGCTTTCCGTGATATCGCGGCCGACGTGGCGGCTTCTCGGCAGGATCGGTCATGGTGAGGTCTCAGGGATCGGCGCTCGCCACGAGAGACACTCGGCGAGAGTTGGTTAAACTACGGCCGCTGATGATTTCTTCCAACCCCTTGAAAGGCAATCAACGATGATTCTTCGACGTTGCATGTTGTTCGTGATCGTGCTGGCGGGCTGCGGTGCCAACTTGGTTTCAGCGGCCGATCCGATTCGGTTGTGGGCGGGAGCGGCTCTCGGCGCGTTGGGCGAAGCGGATCACGACATCCCGACCATCACGCCGTACTTGCCAGCGGCTGACAAAATTAGCGGCACGTCGATCGTCGTCTGCCCCGGCGGCGGCTACGGCGGACTCGCCGGTCACGAGGGCGAAGGCTACGCGAAGTGGCTCGCCGACAACGGCGTGGCTGCATTCGTGCTCAAGTACCGACTCGGCTCGAAGGGTTATCGGCATCCCGTGATGCTGGGCGATGTCTCGCGAGCGATCCGGCTCGTGCGATCTCGCGCCGCCGAATGGAAGCTCGATCCGCAGCGAGTCGGCGTGATGGGGAGCAGCGCGGGCGGACATCTCGCCTCAACCGCCGTGACGCATTTCGATGCCGGCAAGGCCGACGCATCGGACACGGTCGATCGACAAAGCTCGCGGCCTGACTTCGGAGTGCTCTGCTACGCCGTCATCAGCATGGAAGACGGCGTGACTCACGGCGGCTCGAAGGCCAACTTGCTGGGAAAAGATCCCGATCCGAAACTGGTCGAACTGCTCTCAAACGAGAAGCAAGTCACGAAGACCACGCCGCCGTGTTTCGTCTGGAGCACGCAGGAAGACAAAGCCGTCCCCGTCACGAACTCGCTGCGTTTCGTCGCCGCGTTGCAGCAAAGCGGAGTGGCCTACGACTTTCACGTCTACCAAAAAGGCCCGCACGGCATCGGCCTGAGCGAGGGCAAGAACGGAGCCGCCGCCGGTGACATTCACCCCTGGGCCAAAGACTTGCTGTTCTGGATGCGGCAGAACAACTGGCTGAAGTGAGCGTCAGCGAATCATGATTCGGCTACTGACGAGTGCGTCTCGCTCGTCAGTAGCGGTGATGAACCAAACGGTTGCCTCGGCCGGCGCGGCTTCGACGGTGATGGTGTTGCCGTCGATCGTAGCGGCAGTCGTTTTCCAAGTTCGCTTGTTGATCGCGTCGCCGTCGGTCGTGTAGTGCAACGCGGCTTGTTTCAGCTTGGTCTCAGATTTCACGGCGACTCTCACATGGCCGTTTTCGATTTTGGGATCAGCCAGATTCGGCAACGCCGGGCCGCGACCCAAATGGTGGTCGATGAACAGGCCGATCTCCGTTGGAGCCCAACCGGGCGGATGACCGTGTGGCAGGTTGACGCTGACTCGCAACTGCTTCGTGCCCGGCACGGCGTTGAAGCTCTTCATGTAGCTGTCGAGCGGGTACGCGAAATCGTTCGTGCCGTTGACGAACAGAATCGGCATCGAAACCGCCGGCAGATATTTGGACGGATCCCACAACGTCACCCAGCGCTGGCGTTGTTCGGGCGACATCTTTTCAAAGCGAGCCAACCACGCGCTGTTGTCGTGCAAGAAACCGCAGCCGTACACCGGCACCGCCGCTTTGAAGCGATTGTCGAGTCCGGCCACGATGCAGGTCAGATAGCCGCCCCAACTGATGCCGGTCACGGCCGTCCGCTTTGCATCGACTTCGGGAAAGCTGCGGAGCAGCGAGTGTCCTCGGATCGCCGCCGCGACGGCGTGATACGACCACTGCTCGGTCGGCGGCTTGTCGATGCTGCCGAACTTCTCGTCGTCCCCTTGATTCGGTCCGCCGTCCGGCAATCGCGTGCGATTGGCGGGCTGATGAGCATTCTGCCCCTCGTTCGGTCGATACCCCGCCAAGTCCATCGCGATCGCGGCGTAGCCTCGTTTGGCCCACAGTTCGGCCCATTCGCGAAACGCTGTCCCGCCGCCGCCATGAATCAGCACGACGGCCGGAAATGGTCGGTCATCTCGCGCCGGGCGTTCCGCGAGCGTCGTGGGAGAAGCATAGTACGCGAAGACACGCGTCGCTTTGCCGCCATACGGTTCACCCGCGTAGAACAGCGACCGCACGCTGCTCTTTTGATCCACCCACTCGAAGACCGGCACCTCGCTGAGTTGCTTCAAGTCCCACGGCGTCGTCTCCGGCAACCGCTCCGACCGGACAATCACGTCCGCAGCGGAGGCCGTCATTGCGGCCAGAAGAAACAGAACCGAGAACACCGACACTCCCCATCGACATCGCATCGTGCATTTCCCTTCGTGGCCGCTCATACAAACTCAACCGGCCGGAACGCGCCGCCCAACACCGGTTCGCTGGGGATGCTCAGCCAGCGGTCGAGCAGCGTGGCGTAGACCGAGCGAAAATCGGTGTGGAACTTCAAGTCGCCATCGTCGAGGTCGGTCAGGCTCGGATGAGCGCCGATCACGCCTCCTTTGCACTTCGGCGAGACGACGAACATCTGCGAGGCGGCTCCGTGATCGGTGCCGAGGCTGCCGTTCTCGGCGACGCGGCGGCCGAATTCGGAGAACGTCGCGACGAGCACTCGGTCGGCGAGGCCGTGGCCTTTCAGGTCGCCGACGAACGCGGTGATCGCCGAAGACAACTCGGTCAGCAACGCCTGATGCGCGTTCGCCTGCTGCGAGTGCGTGTCGAAGCCGTCGAGATTCACATAGAACATCCGCGTCCCCATCTCGCCGCTGATGATCTCCGCCACCGTGCGCAGCTTCTGCCCCAGTGGGCTGCCGGGATACGCCGTCGCCGGCTTGTAGCTGGCCGAGATTTGCTTGAGCTTCTCCGCACTCGACCACGCCGTGCGCGAGGTACGTCGCAAGAAGTCGAGGTCCGAACCGGCCGAGGCGTCGCGACTGGCGATCCGCTCCAACGCCTGCTTGTGCGTCTTCAACGCCGACTCGCTGCCGGGGCCGAGGTGCAACTGATAGCCCTTCACATCGCGCACCGTCGGCACGTTGATCTTCGAGGCCACCAGCGACAGCGGCAACTTGTCCGTCCCGAATGCCAGCCCCGGCACCTTGCCGACATGCTGTTCGACCGTCGAATCGAGTGCTCGGCCGAGCCAGCCGCTACTGACGTCGTCCTTGTCCGGCTTGGCTGACTGCCAGATATCCATCGAGCGAAAGTGCGACCGATCCGGGTTCGGATAGCCGACTCCCTGCACGACGCTCAGCCAGCCTTCATCGAACAGTTTTTTGAAGCCGTCCATTGCCGGATGCAGGCCGAGTTCGTCGTTCAATTTCAACACGGCATCTTTGCCAATGCCGACTCCGGGTCTCGCCTTGTAGTACTCGCCGCGACCGAACGGGACGACCGTGTTCAACCCATCGTTGCCGCCCGCCAGTTGCACGAGCACGAGGATTCTTTCGTCTGGCTTGGCTTCGGCCGCAGCCGCCGCCCGCGCGAGAAAGCTCGGCGGTGTCGCGCCCAACGAGATAAGGCTGGCGGCTCCAAACTGCTTCAAGAATTCACGGCGAGTGGTCATGGGCGGCCCTCTGTAAACTAACCCGAAGCGCCAGCGAGGGCGGGCGCTCCAGAAAACTCGGCCAAAGGAAGTCGGTGAAGCGTTCGCCCTCGCTCACGCTTCGGGTTAGTTTTGTTAGGTCAACTGATACTCCGGCATCTGCATCATGAACTGAACCAGTGAGCGGAGTCGAATCTCCGGATCGCCGGTTTGATTCTTCATAAACTGCCGCAACTCGGCGACGGCGTCGGGGCCGACGTCGCGAGCCAACAGCAACTCGACGAAATAGTTCACGTCGTCTTCGACTCGCAAGCCCGCAAACGAAATCGAGCCGAGTTGATTCGACTTGAGCAGCGCGGTCGCGAAGTTGGCTCGCTGAATCAACGTCGTCGAACTGATCCACAGCCGGCCGCCGTCCCAGCCTTTGACGGTTGGTGGCTCGAAGATGTCCTGGCCGAGTTCCGCCGACAACCACGCGATCGCTTGCAGATTCGGTTTGCCCTTCAACTGTCGTACTGCTCCGAGCAGCAACTCGACCGGCGACTTGATGATCGACTGCCGGGCTGGCTCGCTGAAGAACAGACGTGACGCGAACAACTCGCGCAGGATTGGCCGCCACTCGAAATTGTGCTGGCGGATACGAGCGGCCAGCGCGTCGATGTGTTCTTTCGACGGGGACGGTTCGACGAATTGCCGCAGCAGCTTGAACGCCAGGAAGCGCGGACAGGCGGGATGTTCGAGACACAGCTCGACGACATCGCCACCGTCGAAGTTGCCACGCTTGGTGAAGACGACTTTCTCGCCGGTGTCGTGTTGAATCGCGTTGAACCAGAACTCGCCGTCGCGAACATACCAGCCGGTGAAGGCTCGCGCGGCTTCTTGAATGTCGTGCTCCGAATAGTTGCCGACGCCCAAGCTGAAGAGTTCCATCACTTCACGCGAGAAGTTTTCGTTCGGATGCCGCTTGCGGTTCGAGTTGCTGTCGAGCCACAGGAGCATCGCGACGTCCTTGGCGATCCCATGCAGCACGGGCCGGAAGCTGCCGAGCGATTCGCGCCGCAACAGATCGTTCTGAGCGGCCATCAACGACACGGAGTCGACCTTCGCATTCGAGGTCGCGAAGTGGTTGTGCCACAGCAGCGTCAACTTCTCGACCAGCGGATTCGTCGAAGCGACCATTCGGTGCAACCACCATGTCTTCAGGTCCGCGATGTTGCCGCTGTCGAACGCCGCTTGCCGTAGCAGAGCATCGGCCTTTCCAAACTCCGCCGACTCGGCCGGAGGCGACAACAGCCGGTCGAGCGTCTTGTCGAGTCCGTCCTGCGTGGCCTGCTGAATCTCGTCGGCGGAGGCTCCGAAACCAGTCCGCCAGAGCAGGTGAATCGCCTCGCTCCGCGACCATTCGCCGTCAATTCGCTGCATCTCATTTGCCATGAATCAGCCTCCACCAAGTGACGCGATCCATACCGCCCGAATCAACAACCGGTTTCATCGGCCCGGCTGAAGGCTGTGAGCTGATTGCTGTTGGCCGTCTTTTCAACTTCTCGGCCGGAGTTTGTGATCACAGCCGACTGCCATCAGCTCACAGCTTTCAGCCGGACGTTACGTCGCGGCAGCAGCGGGCGTCAGGAACTTATCGACATCGTTCGAGACAATCACGCCGTAATTCACGGCCCCCAGCCAACCGGACATGATGATGCCGACACTGCCGGCGTGAAATAGGCCGGCAATCTGCTGCGGCAATTCCTTGCTGACCTTCAGACCTTCCCACTTCGTGCCGAACGAGGCTCCGTTCCAGTGGCGGGTGTAATGCTCGAAGGTGCGTGGCGTTGAGGCTTCAATGTGCTCGACCTTCTCGCGGATGCCGGGAACGTACTGGTCGAGACAATCGAGCGTCGACTCGCAGAGTTCCTTCTTCGCCGCGTCGTACTCGTCTTCGGAGAGTTCCGCCCAGTCCTTGAAGTTGGCGTTCGTGGACGAGACCACGACATATCGGTCACAGCCCGGCCGAGTCGACGGGTAGTAGAACGAGAACGTGCGACTGCTGACCTTCTTGCTGAGCATCGCGTCGATGTCGAAGCCTTGGTGCTCCGAGTGGAACAGCAGGTCGCCGCAGTAATCGAAGCCGACCCCCGGCTTGAGGGCGATGTAGACTTGGCAACTGCTGTTGTTGAGCCGCACCGCCTTGGCCTCTGCGACGAAGGCGGGATCGAAGTTCTGCTCGCCGACAAGTTGCAGAATCGTGGACTTGATATTCGCGTTCGACACGACACTGCGGCAGCCGATCCGCTTGCCGTTGACGACCACGCCGGTGACGCGGCGATGCTCATCGACTTCGATTTTCTCGACCAGCGAGCGGATGCGGATGTCGACGCCGTTCTTCTCCAACTCATCCTTCATCTGATTCACGAGCTTGTCGGTCCCCCCCTCGAAGGTGAAGACTCCCTTGCTCATGAAGTTGGAAAAGACGATGCCGTACGACACGGCCGGGTCTTCCAGCGTGCTGCCGTTGGCGTAGGTGATCGGCTCCATCAGCAGCCGGATGACGTCGCTTCGGCCAGGGAAGAACTCCTCGAAAAGTTGACGAGTTGTTTTGGCCTCGGCATCGAAGTGATTCATCGCCCGTGCGGCGTCGAAGAATTTTTGGACCGTCTCGGCGGGGACGTTGAACTTCTCGATCAGCAGCTTCGTGAAGTCTTCGCGATTGAAGGTCGTCGTCAGCGAGAACTGCGGGTTCTCGAACCGAATCCCCTTGAGCTGCACGATGCTGTCGGCGATCTCCTGGGTCCAGTACTTCCGGCAGGACTTGATCATGCCGATCGGGAAGCCGTGCAGCGAGATGTCAAAAATGTGTCCTCCAGCTCGCTTAAACCACGTCGCCATGCCGCCAAGCTGGTAGTGATGCTCAAGCAGCAGCACGGAATGGCCGGCGCGAGCCAGAATGTTGGCGGAGGTCAGCCCAGCCAAACCGCTACCAATGACGATGACGTCGTAGTCGTCTCGCGTGTCTTTGAGGAAATCCTTGGCCATCGTTCCGCTCACCGCCCACCTTGGAAACAAACGCAGCCCGGAGGGGACCGGGCTGCATCGGGGGCGGCAGTTTAAGGATTGTGGCTGACGCTGCCAGCGTCGGCTCGGACGCTGGCAGCGTCCGCCACGTTGACTATTGCATCACCGAGCACCAGCCGTACCGGCCGTTGAGGACCATGTAGCCGAAACCGACCTCGGTCCCGCTGAGCATGTTGCTGTGATGTGCCGGCGACCAAATCCAGCCGTTGATCGCGTCTTCAGGAGTTCGGACCCCCATGAAAATGTTCTCGCGGTACGGCAAACCGCTGTGCGACATCGAACCGGTTTCGGCCATCCAGACGGCGTGCCTTTGGGCGGCGAGGCACATTTCCGGGTTCAGCTTCGACGGTGACAAACCGACTCGCGCCCGTTCTTGGTTGTGAAACGCCAGCAGTTTTTGGATGGTTGGATGCTGGACCAACCAATCGAGGTTTTTCGAGTTTTTCTCCACCATCGCCGCCATCTCGGCGGATCGGGTTCCCGTGACGGCGACCCCTGTGACAGCGAGGGTCAAGGCGAGGACCAGCGACTTCCGAATCAGACACATAGCACAACTCTCCATAGAAACCGGGTAACTTGCGCAGACTTTGACGATGACCCATCTCCTGCGACCGGGCGGATCCTTGCGGACGCCGACCCTCAGTTCAAGCAACCGGGGCGAAATCAAAGAGGCCAAGATGCGGCTGTCCATCGTGATTCCGACGCTGAACGAATCCGCTGTGATTGAGCACACCATCCAGCGTGCATTGGAGTTACGTCCGATCGAAGTCGTCGTGGCTGACGGCCAGAGCCAGGACAAAACCGGAGAGCTGGCACGGTCGGCAGGGGCGATCGTCGTCGCCTCCGAACGGGGCCGAGGCCGGCAACTCAACGCCGGGGGGCGAGCGTCGACCGGCGACGTCCTGCTGTTCCTTCACGCCGATTGCTGGCTGGAACCTCAGGGGGCGGAGCAGATCGAGGCCGCTCTTCGGGACGATTCGGTCATCGGTGGAGCCTTCTGCCAGCGGATCGACCACGAACGACCGATCTTCCGCTGGCTCGAACGAGGAAATGCGGCTCGCGTTCGCTGGCGACACCTGCCGTACGGCGATCAAGGGATCTTTGTCAGACGCTCGGCGTTCGAGTCAATCGGTGGGTTTGCCGAGGTCCGGCTGATGGAAGACGTGCTGCTGATGCGGGAATTCCGCCGCCGGCGCTGGCGGATCAAGTTGCTCCCCGGACCAATCCACGTCGACCCTCGCCGCTGGCTGAAACAGGGGGTCATTCGGCAAACGCTCCGCAACTGGACGCTGCTTGCCGGGCTGAAACTGGGGATTTCGCCCGATCGGCTAGCGGAGTTTTACTCGTCTCACTCGGTTGTTCCGGGGAGTTGAGGGCCTAGAATCCCGCTCCCGTTTTGGAGCATTGCCTTGGAAAACATCGTCCCGATGGAACTGATGGCGGCTGGCGAAGTCGGCCATGTGGTCCAGGTGGACGGCTCGCCGGAGGTCGTCCATCGCCTGGCCGAGATGGGGCTGCGGGAGCAAGTCCGGGTCATGATGGTCCAACCGGGTCGCCCCTGCATCGTGGCCGTCGGGGATCATCGGCTCAGCCTGCGAATGGACGACGAGGCGGAGATTTTTGTGGCTCTGACCGTGATTCCGTAATCCCTGAGCCGGCAACCGCTAGCGTCCGGGTCTCCTTGAAGTAGTGAACCGGACGCTAGCGCGTTCCGGCTGATGACAGAAAGTGTTCTCCGTTGCCTCAGACTCTCGACCAACTACCCGAAGGCCAATCTGCGACGATCCTCGATGTCGAGGGGGACGACGCCGTCGCCGTGCGGTTGCTGGAAATGGGGCTGACCGACGGCGAGTTGATCCGTTCGCTCGGTGCCGCTCCGCTGGGCGATCCGCTGGAATTTGAAGTCCGAGGCTACCGCCTCTCGCTCCGCATCGTCGAAGCCCGCCGAGTGCTGATCCGTTCGTAGTCCCCCCTTCCGAATTCCCCCCTCCCCATTCCGAATTCCCCATGCCGCTCACCGTCGCGATTATTGGCAACCCGAACACCGGCAAGAGCACGCTGTTTAACGCTCTGACCGGCTTGCAGGCGCGAGTCGGCAACTTTCCGGGGGTCACTGTCGAGAAAAAGATCGGCCGGATCAAAGGGACCGCCGAGCCAATCGACCTCGTGGACCTGCCAGGGACGTACAGTCTCTCGCCCCGGTCGCTCGACGAAATGGTTTCGGTCAACGTGCTGCTCGGCCGGCAGACCGATATCGGCAAAGTCGATGCGGTCGTCTGCATTCTGGATGCGTCGAACCTGGAGCGGAATTTTTATCTCGCCTGCCAGGTGCTCGATCTGGGACTGCCGACGGTGATCGTGCTCAACATGTTCGACGTCGCCACGTCACGCGGCGCGAAGATCGACATTCCCGCGCTCTCAAAGAAACTTGGCGTGCAAGTGGTGGCGACGTCCGCTCACCGCAAGGAAGGCTTAGAGGCCCTCAAGGCTGCGATTGCCGCCGCAGTGCCGAACGGTCCTGGTCCGCGACCGCATCCATTTCCCGAAGTGTTTTATGCCGAGTGCCATCAACTCGCGTCGAAGCTCGCTGAGCTGGGCCGTTCGGACGCGCCGAGCTTTCTCGTCGAGCGTGCGTTGCTGGATGTCGGCGGGTATCTCGAAACCGAGTGGCTCGCCGGCAGCGATATCGCCGAACGCTGGAAGGCCGCGTTGGTCGAGTCTCGCGCTCGATTGAAGGAGGCCGGCTGCCGAGTTCCGGCCGTCGAGGCGAAAGCTCGATACGCTTGGGCAAAGCAGACGCTGTCCGATGTCGCGACGGCTCCCGCCGTGCGAGCCGCAACATTCAGCGACCGAGTGGACCGCGTGCTGACGCATCGCTTTGCCGGACTGCTGATTTTCGCGGTGCTGATGGTCGTCGTCTTTCAGGCGATCTTCTCGTGGGCCAAGCCGCTCATGGATTTGTGCGGAGCGGGGCAATCGGCGGTCTCGAATGTTGTCGCGTCGCTCATTCCACCGGGGACATTGCGAAGTTTGCTGACCGACGGAGTGGTCGCCGGTGTCGGTGGCGTGCTGGTCTTTCTGCCGCAGATCGGGATGTTGTTCTTCTTCATCGCGTTGCTGGAGGACTGCGGCTACCTCGCTCGCGCCGCGTTCCTGATGGACAAGGTGATGTCGAAGTTCGGGCTGAACGGCAAATCGTTCGTGCCGCTGATGACCTCGCACGCCTGTGCGATTCCCGGCATCATGGCCACGCGGGTGATCGAGGATCGAAACGCTCGGCTGGCGACGATTCTGGTCGCGCCGCTGATGAGTTGCTCGGCGCGGCTGCCGGTCTACACGTTGTTCATCTCGCTGTTCGTATCGGACGAACCGCTGCTGGGGCTGCGAGGTGCTCGGCAAGGGCTGACGTTGTTCGCGATGTACGCGCTGGGAATCGTCGCTGCGGCGCTGGTCGCCGCAGTGCTGCGAAAGACGATCTTTCATGGCGAGACGCCGCCGTTCGTCATGGAGTTGCCGGCGTACAAATGGCCGTCGCCGTGGATCGTCGTCAGCCGCGTGTGGGACCGCATGATGGCCTTTGTGACTCGCGCGGGGACACTGATCTTCGCGGCCGCGATCGTCGTTTGGGCCGGGAGTTTCTTTCCGGGAGATCACTCGCAGGAGTTCGAGAAACAACGCTTCGTCGAACAGACGCAAGCCACGCAGGCTGATCCGCTGAAGCATCGAGCAATGCTCGAAGAGTCGCTCGGCAAGCTCAACGAGCGGATGGCGGCTCATCCACCGACGACCGAATCGGAACGGGCCGAGTGGCAGCAGAAACTCTCGATCACGGAAGGAGGACTTGCTGACCTCAACGTGGAGCTGAAGCCGCTCGATGACGCTCGGGTGGAAGTGAATCTCTTGCGAGCGTCACTGGTTGAGCAAAGTTTTCTCGGCCGGCTCGGCCATCTCATCGAGCCGATCGTCAAGCCGCTGGGCTGGGATTGGAAGATCGGCGTCGGCACGCTGCTGTCCTTCCCGGCTCGTGAATTGGTCGTGACGAATTTGGGGATCATCTACGGACTTGGACAGGATGTGGATGAGAGCAACCAGCAATTGTGGTCGGCCATTCGCGAGGCGAAGTGGCCCGACGGCCGGCCGGTTTATGGCGTGCCGGTGGCGCTGTCGATCATGGTGTTTTTCTCGCTGTGTGCTCAATGTGCCGCGACGCTGATGACGATTCGCCGCGAAACAAACTCTTGGCGCTGGCCGCTCGTGACGTTCAGCTACATGACCTTGTTGGCGTACTTTGCAGCGCTGGTGACGTACCAAGTCGCCAGCCGACTCTGATTGGGAACGCGGTGGGTCAGCACCGCTTCTCTCCGCGAGCTTTGCGCCTCTGCGTGAAAGCAGGCCTCACGCAGAGGCGCAAAGCTCGCGGAGTTCGGGCAAATCCAAGGCAGTGTTGACACGCTACACTCTCAAACCATGACCAACCTCGACACACAAACGCTGGTGGCACTCGTCTGCGTGGCAGTCGCGCTGGCGGCGTTGGGCCGGCGAACGCTTTTGTGGTGGCAAGGGGAGTCCGCTGGCTGTGGCGGAGGCGGCTGTCACGGCTGCGGCGAAACGAAATCGACGGTGCAGTTGAAGGTGCCCCTGACGGTGATTGACCTCGAAAAACGTGAACCCAACGAACGATGATCGACTCTTCGCAGATCACTGACCTGACTGACATCGTCCACCGCTGTGACGAGGTGCTGGCTCATGCCTGGATGGTGCGAACCTTCATCAAGCACGGCGAAGAGATCGACGACTACCCGGAGTTGATGGGGATCGTGCGGTCGGTGTTCGACATCTCGCGAGCGTTGGAGACTCGGCAAGCCGATCCCGTCGGCTACGCGCGGATGCTGAATAAAAAAGTCGGCAAGCTCCGCAAGGCGACCGAGCAGTTCGCGGTCGATGCCTTGAAGGCGTCGACGCACACGAACTTTCAGCAAGCGGTGAAGTCCATGAACGTCTGCGTGCGCGAACTGCTGGCGCTGTCGGCTCGCGGCCAGGAATTGCTGGCCGCGCTGCCACCGGCTGTGATTGCGAGTTCGGAAGGCGAAGACGACGAGGCGTAGCCTGCTACTTGTTCTTCGCCGCCAGATGTTTGTCGAACCAATCGGCGAACAGGTTCACATCTTGGCCCAGCGTAGCCCAGCCGTGGTCGGCACCGGGACGCAGGACAAGTTCGCACGGAATTTTGTGCTCCTTGAGCTTGTCGATAAAAATGTTCGCCTGTTGGATCGGGACAATTTTGTCTTTGTCGCCGTGGATGATGAGCATCGGCGGATCGTCGGCGGAGACGTGCGTGATCGGCGAAATCTCGCGGCCGATCTTCTTCATTTTATCATCGTCAGTGATGCGTTCGAAACGTTTCGACTTCGTGTCGGATTCGACAAAATCAAACGGCGCGGGGAGCCAAGCCAGCGGGCCAGTGCCGAGTGCGACGACGCCAGATTCGCCCCAGTTGAGAAAATCCGTCGGCGGAAAGAAACAGGCGACCGCTTGCACGCGACTCGATTGTCGATCGACCGGGTCTTTGGCGTCCTTGTTCTCGGCCTGACCGCTCGTGCCCATCATCAACGACAAGTGACCGCCGGCTGAAGCACCGACGATGCCGAGGCGGTTCGGGTCGATTTGAAAATCGTCCGCTTTACTGCGAATGAACCGAATCGAACGATGCAGATCGCCGATCGCTTCAGGAATCGTGAACCTCGGCTGACTGCCGTGAACAACCGCAAAGACGGTGTAGCCCTTGTTGACGAACGGCGTGACGAAACCTTGATTGATCGCCTCGTGAGCCGAGAACCAGCCGCCGCTGACGACGAAGATCACGGCCGCTCGATTGGGTTTCTCCTTGGGGGTGAAGACATCCATCGTCAGCGCGGTGCCGAATTTTCGGCCGTAGATGACATCCTCGCGGCGAGTGAATGGCTCGTCGGCGGAGACGAACGTTGTGGACGCGAAACAGAAGATGAAGAGGACAAGCAATGCGTGGCGGATCATGGGAGTTACTCCAAGGTTTGGAAAAATGACATCGCGGCAGTCGGCGATCGACCGAAAGCTGACAGCCGATCGCCAGCAGCCGTTATTCTGTTTTTTGAGCGGACTCATTCATCGCTCGGCGTTGCAGCTTCACAAAGATTTGAAAGGTGCGGGGCATCTCGGACACGAATCGCAAATCTTCGCCGGACACGGGATGCTGGAATCCCAAAATGTGCGCGTGCAGCGCAAGTCGCGTATGCGGCCAGTCGGGATGCTTTGAGAGATTCGGCCGGTAACGGCGGTCGCCGATGATCGGGTGGTCGGCTTCAGCCAGATGCACTCGGATCTGATTGCGGCGGCCGGTGTCGAGCTTCACGCGGACGAGCGTCGTTTCGGCCAGTCGTTCATCGACCGCGAAGTGCGTGATGGCGTGCTCGCCACCGTCGGGGTTCTCGACCGAGTATCGACTGAGCCGTTTGCTGGTCGCGAGGTAGCTTTCGTAAAGCCCCGCATCTTCCTTCATGATCCCAGCGACAAGCGTGAGGTACACGCGATCGGGGGCTCGCAGACGGAGTTGATCCTGCAACGCTCCGGCAATCTCGGATTGTTTGGCGAAGACCAGTAAGCCGGAGGTTTCGCGATCCAGGCGATGCACGACGAGCGCTCGGATTTGGCCGCCGAGGTAGCGTGAAACCTCATCGACGAGCGTCCGCGATTCTTGGTTTTCCGTGGGAACCGTCAGGATGCCGGCTTGCTTGTCGACGACGATCAGGTAGTTGTCCTCGAAGACGACGCTGAACGTCTTGCACTGGAATTTTCCTTGAGGCGACTTGGCTTGAAACTTGCCAAGCCAAGTCTCGCGGTACTTTCGCTGCGGATCGAATTTGACATCGACGACGTCTCCCTCTTTGACGGCGGTGCTTGGTTCCGTGACGGCTCGGCCATTGATGCTCAGGCAGCCGTTCATGCACATGCCGCGCAGTTGCGAGCGCGACCGGCCGGTGATCGCTTTCAAGATCAGATCGGCTCGGCCCGCTTCTTCGGCGGTGACGGTGTGAGTTTTGTGTTCGAGCGGCATGGGGGAGCAATCCGAAAATCAAAATCCGAGGCTCAACTCAGGCGCATCCAGGCGGCTTTGAGGTAGTCGGATTCGGGATAGTTGGCGGAGACCGGGTGATCGGGAGACGCACCGGTGCGAAAGAGGATTTGCATGTCGCGCGGGCCGCGGCGTTGAAATCCGTTGTCGTCCGCGGGACCGATCGCGTCTCCGGCTTGTCGCGAAGCGGAGTACAGCAGTCGCAGGAAGTCGGCGTCTTGAAGCAAGCCGGAACAACTGCAACTCAGCAACAAGCCGTCTGGCTTCACGAGTTGCATCGCGAGTCGATTCAGATCGAAGTGCCGGCGAGTGCCTTCGTCGAGCTCCGCTCGATTGCGTATTAACTTGGGGGGGTCGAGCACCACGACGTCGAACTGTCGGTTGTTGCGAATCATGTCGCGCATGTACGGGAAGACGTCCGCTTGCACAAAGTTCGCTTTGACCGCGTTGAGCTGCGCGTTGCCACGTGCGATCTTCAGCGGTTGCTCGTCGAGATCGACGCCGGTGACTTCGGCCGCGTTGCCGAGTCGCTTCGCGGTGATCGCAAACCCGCCGGTGTAGCAGCACAGATCGAGCACGCTCTTGCCGGCGGTGAAGTCGGCGAGGCGGCGGCGATTGTCCCGTTGATCACAGAAGAAGCCGGTCTTGTGTCCGCCGAGGAACTCGACACGAAATTTCGTGCCGAACTCTTGCACGACGACGGAGCGCGGCAAATCCGGTGACGACACCGGCTCGGCCGTGAAGCCTTCTTGAGCTTCGGTGTACGGTCCCGGCCGCAGCAGCCAATGCTTCGCACCGACGATGCGGGCAAGCCGTTCGAGAATCGCTTGCCCACGCTGGAACAAGCCGAGTCCAAACGCTTCGGCCGAGAGCGTGTCGCCGTAGCGGTCGATGACGATGCCGGAAATCCGGTCGCCTTCGGAGTGGATCACCCGATAGGTGTCGGTGACGTCATCCAGTTTGAGAATGTCGCGCCGCAAGCGCACCGCGCCGTTGAGCAGTTCATCCCAGAACAATTCGTCCGGCGGCGTCTCACCACCACGGAGCACTCGGACGGAAACTTCGGACTTCGGGTTGAAGTAGCCGAAACCGAGCGTCTCGTTCTCTTGCCCGACAAGGGCGATTAAGTCCCCTCCGCGAGCCGGCGGATTGGGCTGATCTTGCAGCCGCTTGCGAAAAATCAGCGGACTGGCACCGAGCGTATTGATCGGCACCGACGACTCGATTTCGTCCGGCGTGTCGAATGGACGTTGACCGGTCGGCGAGGGTGACGTTCGGGGTCTGGATCGAAATGGGGTACGCATTAGGGCGATCTTAGCGGACCAGACAAGACCAAGCGACAAACTCCTGCACTTGACGGACAATGGTTTTCGATTGGTGGTCACGCCGATCCGCAGTCAGGTCTGGCAATTTCGGAAATCGCGACGAGCAGCGCGAGGCCCAATCGCGTCAGAATCGTCGCGACAACGGAAGGGCCGACGAAAATCGATCGGCACCGCGGACGACTGCTCGCCGACGCCGAAGCAGGTTGAGCGGCGGTGGTCGGGCGCGATAGCATTTTGTCCGTGAACTCCTTGAGTGTGTTGTCTACGGAGCAACGCGGATGGGCCATGAATCCATGCGACCTCGCAGACCTCTTCGAACGATCTGCCTGTGGGTGAGCGCGATCATCAGCACAGCAGCGTTGACGGCCGACGATGCGAAACCAGTTTCGCGGCATTGGGCGTTTCAGCCGTTGCAGAATTCCTCTTTGCCGGCAGTCGCGAATGCGTCTCGAGTTCGATCGTCCGTCGATCAATTCATTCAGGCAACGCTGGAAGCAAATGGCCTGACGCTCGGTCACGAAGCCAACAAGCCGACTCTGATTCGCCGAGTCGCGGTTGACCTCACCGGACTTCCGCCGACACCGGGTGATGTCGCCGACTTTGTCGCCGATGACGCACCCGATGCCTATGAACGGATGGTCGATCGGTTTCTCGCGTCGCCGTATTACGGCGAGCGGTGGGGCAAGTGGTGGCTGGATGTCGCTGGCTACGCCGACTCGAACGGGTATTTCAACGCCGACTCGGATCGGCCGCTGGCGTACCGGTATCGCGACTACGTCATTCGCTCGATCAACGCCGACAAGCCGTTTGACCAGTTCATCCGCGAGCAGATCGCCGGCGACGAACTCAGTGGCTTCGATCCGAAACAGCACGAGCGGCACGCGACGCCGGAAATGATCGACCTGCTCGAAGCGACGCACTTTCTCCGCAACAGCCCGGACGGTTCGGGCGAGAGCGACGGCAATCCCGAAGAGGTCATGATCGACCGCTACTTCGCGCTCGAAGGCGCTCAGCAGATTCTCGGATCGTCGCTGTTGGGCCTGACGATTCAGTGCTCGAAGTGTCACGACCACAAGTTCGAACCAATCACGCAGCGCGAGTTCTACCAACTGCAAGCGTATCTGCATCCGGTCTTCAACATGCAGAAGTGGCTCAAGCCGAACGAACGCTTCACACACGCCGCGCTCCCCGGCGAGGTCGAGGCCTGGGAGACTCAGCAGCGCGAAGCGGAGACTCGCGTCGCCACGCTGCGAACCGAGTTCACCCGCTGGCTGCGCGAGCATCGTCCCATCGCCGGTGTCTTGTTCTCCGACGACTTCGATGGCCCAGAAGCAACGTTCCTTGCGAACTGGTCGAACACCGCTCCGGGCGATGACGCTCCGGGTGGCACGGGAGCCGTGACGCTGGTTGCTGGAAACGCTGCGAAGCCGGAATCTCCCGCCGCCGTCCGCGCGAACGGCACACTGCGAATCATCGAAGGGGGACCGTCTGGCGACAAATGGATCTCGACAAAACGAGCCTTCGATTGGACGCCGAACCAGCCGGGCGAGTGGATTCAGGCGACGTTTGATCTGCTCGACAACAAAGTTAATTCCGATGACAAGCCCGCCGAACGGATCGCGTTCTTCCTCGCGCTGCACGACTTCAACGACAACGGTTCAACCGCTGGCGGCAACATTTTGATCGACGGCAATCCGGCGGGCGGAGCGGGCGTGCATCTCGATTATCCCGGTACCGATCAATCGCATCGCGGCGTGATCGGGAAAAGCGGCTACGCTCCGGGACGCAACTTCGGTGTGCGTGTCACGAATCTCGATGGCCAGAAATTCAAACTCGAACAACTCGTCGATTGGCTGCCGGAAGAACGCACACTCGAACTGAACGCCGTGGACTTGCCGGACGGCGGCTTCGGTTTCGAGTTCTGTTGCAACCGCAGCTTCATCGTCGACAACGTCACCGTCGAGTCTTCGACCGGCAGCACGCAGGACGAGGCAGCTCAATCCGCGTTGAAAATGTTTCGCACCGAATACGAATCGCGCCGCAAGACGCTGGCCGATGTGGTCGCCGACATTCAGAAACGACAAGCCGCACGCCCCGGCAAGATCGCCTGGGCCAGCGACATCGCACCCGAACCGCCGAACGTGCCGATCTTGTTGCGAGGCAACGTGACGACTCCGGGAGAGTTCGTGCAGCCCGCTCCGCTGCGTGTGATTTCTGGGACTGCGGCTGCGACGCCGGTATCAGCGCGGCGCACCGGCCTGGCGGATTGGTTCACACGCGGCGATTCGCTCGCCTCGGCGCTGATGGCTCGCGTGCAGGTGAATCGACTTTGGGAGCGTCATTTCGGTCGTGGCCTGGTCGCGACGCTCGACAATCTGGGAGTCAGCGGCGCGGCTCCGTCGCATCCAGAGCTGCTCGAATGGCTGGCTGCCGAATTCGTTTCCTCGGGTTGGTCGATCAAGCAACTGCATCGAGCGATCCTGATTTCCGCGACGTACCGGCAATCGAGCCAACTCAACGACGCTGCGTTCGCGATCGATCCCGACAATCGGTTGCTGTGGCGGCAGCCGGTTCGGCGTTTGGATGCCGAGTCGATTCGAGATGGGATGCTGTTTGTCAGTGGTTCGCTCGAACGGCGATTCGGTGGGCCGTACATCCCGACGCAGCGCAGCAGCGCAGCCGAGGTCGTCGTCAATGACTCGCAACCCGGTTCGCATCGGCGTTCGGTCTACTTGCAGCAGCGACGCACGCAGACGCTCAGCCTGCTGAATCTGTTCGACGCTCCGGCCGTGACGTTCAACTGCGTGCAGCGGCCGACAACGACGATGCCGCTGCAATCGCTCAGCCAGTTGAACTCGGAATTCTCGCTCGCTCGCGCCGCCGACTTCGTACGTCGGCTAGAACGCGAAGCACCGCCCGATCCACGTCATCGCTCGCGGATGGCGTTTGAACTGGCGACCGGACATGCCCCTTCGAACGTCGAACTGCGCGCGTCGCTGTCGTTTCTCGAAGAGCAGGCCCGCGCGTATGAACCGGCCGAGAACGCCTCGCCGCGTGCCTGGACTGACTTCTGCCAGATGCTGCTGTCGTCGAATGGGTTTTTGTATGTGGAGTAGCAGAGGTTTTCGGCGATTGTCTTTTTGAAACGCCGAAGGCGTGGAAGATCCGCTGAGAACGCGGAGTGAGTTTCTCAGCGACGACTCTCAATTTT
>QWQF01000334.1 GCA_003669125.1 Planctomycetota bacterium | reverse complement strand
GCGCAAGTCGCTTCGAAGTGGTTCGGAATGAATATGGAATACTGAAGTCGGGATTTCGGGCAGATCATTCTGCGTTCCGTATTCCGCGTTCAAATTTCGCCATTCGTTTCGCCTTCTCCGCCTGACTTGACTGTCGCAAGCCGAGCCGCAAAAGTCTCGCCCTCTTCGACGTGCCGCAGTGAGCCACAGGGTCAGGCTTCGTGGGGCGTCGATTGCGAGCAAACGGATTTGATTCGTCGGTGGTCGCGCAGATGAGAGCCTTCGTGGCTCGCAGGCTGGCTGGGAACTCAGCCTGAGCGACACCGCCTCTTACGAAGTCGTTGGCGGAGACGTCGCGCGCTTCGTGGCCGGTGTGTCGGTCGTTGCTTTGCGGCGGCGGTCTCGCTGGCAGAATGAAAGATCACGGAATTCATGCTCACTAGCCTGACCTTGCTGTTGCTGATGGATCCTTCCGTCGGCGTGCAGTCGCAACAAGTGGCCGCGAATCTGCCAACGCATTTCACCAGCTACACGCTGGCATATCGTGAGGCTCAGCGGTCAAAGAAGCCGCTACTCGTCGTGCTGAATCCGGGAGAAGAATCTTCTGAAGTGCCCGTGCATTTGGAAGACGTCCGCAAGACCCAGCAGCGTCGCAAGCTGTTGGAACGGTTCGTCGTCGTCGAAATCGACACCTCGACCAGTCACGGCCAGACGGTTCACAAGCTGTTCGAGAACAAGCCGCTGCCGCATGTGGCGGTGATTGAACGCGAACAGCAGTGGCAGGTCTTTCGCACGAGCCGCAAGCTGCAAGGCGAGGACTGGAACAAGATTCTCCAGACGTTTCAGAACGGAGACCGCACGGCCTCGTTGAACCTCGACGTTCAACTGCAGTGCCCCACCTGACTGTGAACTTCACTGCTCGTCCGTGTGGCGAGTATTCATCAGGCAGGAGCGAACACGGAAGAACGGAAGAATCGTCGCGGAAGGAGTCTGCGACGGGTGAACGGACTCACCGAAGGGGGGCGGCTGCACGCCCCCCCTTTTTTGTTGCGCGGACGGTTCGCGTTTGCTCAGAATGTCCTAGAATCTTCACGCGGATTGTGGACAAGAGCAGCAAGTGAGTTGATCACGAAAGGTTGAGTGACGTGACGGAACGAGTGTGGCGATCGCGCGTGCGAGTGTGGCAACCGCGCGTGCTAGTGCTGCCGATGGCGGCGGCGGTCATCGTGGGACTGGTCGCGTTCAAGCTGTCGCAGCCACCGCAGCAACGGTCGAGGGCGACGCTCGACGAGCGACGGCCGGCTCCGAAATTCCTGGCGCTCGACAGCCAGAATGAACTCTTGAAGTTCGAGCGCTACCTCGGTCGCCAAGAGGTGCTGTTGATTTTCTTCGACGGCGATGCGGGTGCCGATCGCGATCCGGTGTTGCTGCGAGCGCGTCAGCAGTTCCCCGAACTCAAGCGTCGCGGCGTGCAGGTCGTGGCAGTCAGCGCCGCGATCCCGCAGTACAATCGGCAAGCGATGGAACGCGGCGGAAAGTTTCCCTTCCCACTGTTGTCCGATCCGGAGTTTCTCATTCACCGTTTGTGGGGACGCTACGACGAGGACCGAATGGAGACTCAAACCGGAGTCTTCTGGATCGACCGCGCGGGACAAGTGGCGTGGTCGGGCAAGTCCCCGCGACTGGAAGCAGACCTCGATCGTGTGCTGCCGCTGTTTAACGAATCCTCTTCTTCAGAAGTGAAGTGACATGTCTGAATCTGTTCCCAACACAACCGACGACGGTTCGCTCCGCTTCGGGAATTCGCCGCGTGAGCTCTCCGGAACGAAAGTGATGCTTGGTATTTTCACGCTCGCGATTGCGGCGTCGGCGAGTGTGTGGATTTTCTCGTACTACCATGCGAAGCCGTTTCAGCCGCTGCAGACCGCGATCCATCGAGCGTTCCCGAAGGCGTACCCGCAAGTGCAGGGGGGGCAACGGAGGATGCACCGCAACACGCCCAAGACGTTGCGGATCACCCTGCAAGTCGGCTTCGACCCCGAACCTCGCGAAGCGGATGAACAAGTCGCGGTGGTGGTTGCTCGTTTGGAGGAACTGGCTCGGCAGCACATCGACTTTCCGAGCTACGAGATCTTTGAAATCCACCTCGTGCGGCGCGTGCCGGAACACAAATCGAAGACACGCACCGTGACGCGTGAGAACGCCACCAAGTCGGTGGACGAGCCGAAGTAGTCCTACGACGGCAGGAAGCCTCGTTCGCGAAGCTCTTGGACGTTGTCTGGCGCGGCGGCCATGACTCGCTCGGTCGTGTATTTCAGCAGCGCGATTCCACCGAGTTTCGGTGGTGCGGTCAGGATCGCCACACGGTCTTCGTCTTCCGAGTCGAGTTGCTTGTTGAGCTTCTCGACCACTTCTTCGATGCTGTCGCTGACCAGTTTTTTCTCGCTGGAAGAGTTTCGAATTTTGAGGTTCGAGAAGGCGGCCGTGCGAGCCATCAAGAATTGAACGAAGTCCGCCTCGTCGTTTTCCTCGAAGAAATCCTCGAACTCCGGCCGCATGTTGTCGGGAGTGATGATCATCGGGCGGCTGACTTTGACTTCACCTTTCGTGACGCTGACGGTCGCTCCCGGCTTCCGGCCACCACACACGAGAAAGTACGGCAAGTCGGAGACGTCGAAGGTGAACAACCCTTGCTGCACCGGGCGAGCGATCTCGACCGCATGCCAAGCTCTCATGAAGCGGGCTTCGTCGTCAAAGGGGTTGAACAACATCGTTTGTTTCCGTTGGGGAGCCATCATCTCTGGCGGCACCAACCGGGCACCGGGAGTCGGGAGTCGATAGCAACATGCGGTAGTTGAGTTGGACCGGCGTCATCTGACAAGTCCTCCCGAATGACTGTCGAAAATCTGGTGGCCCGATCTCTTGTGTCAGTGGCCGTGCTCAGTCGCAAAGTCCGTGCCCAGGACGGAGCGGTTCGGTCAGGTGTTTGACAAGAAAACGGTCCGTGCGGCATAGTTCTGCCGCTCGAAGGTGGTGCGATGTTCGCCTGCCGTCGTGCAAAGGGATTGTTCACGAGTTGCAAGTTCAGGAGAAATCACAGCATGAGCGGACCGATCGTTCGGACAGGCACGACCCCGGAATTCTGGAAGAATTGGGATCAGGTCTTCGGTGGGAAAAAGAAAAGCAGTTCGTCCGCAGCCCCGAAAGCTGCCAAAAAGAAGGCTGCAAAGACCGCCGCCGCGCCGAAAAAAGCGGCAAAGAAGTCCGCCAAAAAGGCAGCAAAGAAGAAGTAATGTGGGCGACGCGTCTCGCGTTACTCGGATGCGAGACGCATCCGCCACGAGGACCGCATCGTGACCGAGCGTCGTTCCAGGTTGCTCGTCGTCGCGGCTGTGTGGCTCAGCTTCCTGCTCGTGTCGCTGGTCTCTGCGCCGATCCCGGCGGTGAATGAGCCACACTACCTCGCGATGGCGAGGCACTCGTGGGATCCGGCGTGGTGTGCCGGCGATTTGTTCTTGTCGTCGTTTCCCTCGCATCAAGTTTTTTATTGGACGTTTGGCTGGCTGACGCTGTGGTTCGATTTCACGACGGTCGCTCTCATCGGCCGAGCGATCAGTCTCGCTATGATTGCCGCCAGTTGGACGTCGCTGGCCGCTCGACGGCAACGCGAGGACTCGGAGCATTCGTCGCCGCACGCATCGGCGTTGCTCTCGGCGTGGTTGTTTCTGGGGTTGCAAGCGATCGGCAACTTGTCGGGCGAGTGGCTGATCGGAGGTTTTGAATCGAAGGTCGTCGCGTACTCGCTGGTGTTCTGGTCGATCTCGGCGATGCTCGATCGACGATTGCTCACCGCTGCCGCGTGCGGCGGAGCGGCGATCAGTTTTCACCCAATCGTCGGGCTATGGCATCTGGCCGCGATGGGTATTGCCGAGCTCGTTCGGTTCGAGGTCGAACCCTCGCGATGGCGGCGTTGGCTGGTCGCGATTGCTTTGCTGATGCTCGTGGCTCTGCCCGGACTTTGGCCTGCCATCGAGATGTTGCGTGCGGCGAATGCTCGCACCAGCGTGATCGCCAACTACATCCAGGTTTACTACCGGCTGAAGCATCATCTTGACCCGATGGACTTCGGGGTCGCGAATTACGTCAGGTACGGAATGCTGGGGTTGGTGTGGTTGAGCTTGTGGTGGTGGAGGCGTCGACGAACAGACTCACTGGATGATCGCTGGTGGATGGGCTACGTCGTCGCGGCCGCTCTGTTTGTCGGGCTGGGATTCGCTGCGGGATTGGGGCCGCGACCGCAACCTGTGAATCTGCTGACCGAGCCTCATTGGCGGATGGTGGTGCTGAAGTTTTATCCGTTTCGTTTGTTCGATCTGCTGCTGCCCGTTGCCGTGGCGATACTGCTGCCGAGTGTGTTTCGACAGCGCTGGCTGTGGTTGCTGGGAAGTGTCGGATTGGCGTGGGCGGTGATCGCGACTCGTGTCCTGCCTCCGTCAAATCAATTGCCGTCACCGATGCGAGCCGACTGGCGGGATGCCTGTCGCTGGGTCGCGGCGAACACTCCGGCGAACACAGTCTTTCACACACCGTTCGAGGCGGAGGCCTTCAAGTGGTTCGGTCAGCGAGCGGAGTACGTCAATCTCAAGGACTGTCCGCAAGATGCGGCTGGCGTCGTGGAGTGGAACCGACGGATGCGTCTCATCACGAAGTGGAGCGAGAAGAGTTTCAACGACGACGACGAGTATTCGGCCGACGAATTGCGTGAGTTGGTCCGACAGACGGGTGTCTGTTTCGCGATCACTCGCACGCGAGTTCGTTACGATGCGGACTTGCTGTACTCGAACGACAGCTACAAGATTCTGCGTCTGCCGGACGCGGAGCCGTCGCCCGGCCGATAGCCATTGGCCGAAAGCCGGATGAAGGATTTCACAACCAGGAGACAACCGAATGCTCACGCGATGGACCTTGAGTCTCGTCATGAGTGCGACTCTTTTGACAGTGGTCGAAAGCGCGATGTCCGCCGATCCGAAGCCGGCCGCGGGCCGCGCGGCTCTGGCCGGATCGGTCGTCGGCAAGCCGATCACCGAGGTGCCGGATCCCGATCGCAAGGGAGAGGACTGGCCCTGCTTTTTGGGATCGCTCGGCACCGGCGTCTGCAACGAAACGAATTGGCTGAAGAGCTGGCCGGAAGAGGGGCTGACGACAGCATGGTCGAAGCGCGTCGGCACTGGCTACAGCGCGCCGTCGGTGCTGGGAAATCGGCTGGTTGTCATTCATCGGCCGCGCGGCAACGACGAGATTGTCGATTGTCTGCGAGCCGACAACGGTGAGCCGCTGTGGCAATTCAAGTACGCGACCGAGTACGAGGACCGTTATGCCTACAACAACGGCCCGCGCTGCACTCCGCTGCTCACGAAGACGCGAGTCTTCACATTCAACCCCGAAGGAAAACTGTTCTGCCTGGACCTCGTGACCGGCAGGCAAGTTTGGGCGAGAGACTGCGGCAAGGACTTTCGCATCCCCGACGAAGAGAATTTTTTCGGAGTCGGTTGCACGCCGATTCTCGAAGGGAATCTGTTGATCGTGCTGGTCGGTGGACAGCCGAATTCCGGCGTGGTCGCTTTCAACGCCGAGACCGGAGACACCGTTTGGCAGAGCGTCGGCAAGAAGACGTGGGACGGAGTCGCAGCGGGCGGTTCGATCAAACCGAAGTACGAATGGACCGGGACCGAGTCGCTCTACAGCTACTCATCGCCGACCGCCGCGACGATTCATGGCAAGCGACATCTGCTCTGCCTGATGCGGCAAGGGTTGGTCTCCGTCGATCCGAAGGACGGCTCGGAGAACTTCAAGTTCTGGTTCCGGCCGAAGGAAAAGGATTCGGTCAACGCGGCTCGGCCGGTGGTGATCGGCGACAAGATTTTTTTGTCGGCGGCGTACAAGGCCGGCTCGGCACTGTTGCAAGTGACACCGTCGGGCAAGGATTACAAAGTTCTGTGGCAGGATGATCGCAACATGCTGAATCACTGGTCCACGACGATTCACATCGACGGCCACCTCTACGGCTTCAGCGGCCGGCACGAGAACGAGGGGGAACTGCGCTGCCTCGACCTGAAGACCGGTGATGTGATCTGGCAAACGACAGGCTACGAGGGGGACATCTCGAAGCTCTCGCAAAGTCCGGTGTCGGGCGAGATCAAGGACGGGGCCGGAAAGATCATCCCGTTTCCGTTGCTGGGCCGCGGTTCGAAGATTCAGATCGGCGACCGCTTTTTGGTGCTCGGCGAGCGCGGCACGTTGGCGCTGGCGAAGGTCAACTCGGAGAAGTACGAGGAACTCGGCAGGATGTCGGTGACCGGCATCAAGTACCCCGCCTGGGCCGCACCGGTGCTGTCGCGCGGCCGAGTTTACCTTCGCAGCGAGACGCATCTCGTCTGCTTGGATTTGGCCCCGTAGGCCGACTCAGAGAGTCGAGCTACGAACGGGCCTCGATCTCGTCCAACTGTCGCAGTCGGCGATCTGCGTTGAATGTCGGCGGCGGCAGCGAGTTCGCGAGTTGCAACGACTCCTCGATGCTGATCTCGTCGCGCCGCACCGCCTCGCCCCGAAAGATCGGCAGGCCATGACGGCGAGCGATGATCTCTCGCCGAGTCCGGCCGCGCGGCGTGTCGGGCCACGGGCCTTCGAGTTCACGCAGTTCGAAGAAACAGGGGACGACCGACCGCATGTAGGCCCAATAGCCCGGATGGTCGGTCTGCAAGAACAGCTTGCCGCATGGCACGAGAGCGCGATGCGCGAGCGTCAGAAACTCCGGTGTGATGAGCCGGCGATGAATCTGCGTCGAATCGTAGAACGGTTGCGGATGGTAAATGTGAATCTCCGCGACCGAGCCGGCTGCGATGTGCTCGGCGAGCAACTCTCGGCCGCCGATGACGGCGAAGCGAATGTTGCTCAGCCCGCGCTGGTTGCCTCGGCGAGTCGCGTAGCGAATCACGACCGGCAGAATGTCGATGCCCAGATGATCGCAGTCCGGCTTCGCAATCGCGCTGCCGAGCGTCGAGCGGCCGTTGCCGCAACCGATGTCGATGACGACCGGTGCTCGCCGTCCAAACAGCGATTCCCAATCCAGTAAGCCGTCGGGCACTTTTTTGAGAGCGGTCTTCGCCCATTGCTCCGGCGGCAAGATACGTCCGGGGATCGGCACGCCGAATTCGTGTTCGATCTCTCCCGTTTGCGGTTGTGGCTGTGGCATGAACTTTTCGATGTGGTTGAGTGACACGTTCGACACGGACGCGGGGCGGCAACATAATCGCCGCTCGCTTTGTCCGCATCCCGTCGGTCAGGCTTTCCAGCCTGATCCGAATTGGCAAGACCACAACAATCCTCGACCAGGTCAGCCTGGAAAGGCTGACGCACCCATGAAACTCAAATGCTTGCCGGAGGATTTTCGAGTCACCGAGTTGACCGACCGACCGACTCACGGCCGAGGATCGTTCGCCATTTACCGGCTGACCAAGCAATCGCTCGGCACGCCGGAGGCAATTGATGCGATCTTGCGGCGATGGAATTTGGCTCGGCAACAAGTCAGCTACGGAGGCTTGAAGGACCGGCACGCCGTCACCGAGCAATTCGTCACGATCAAGAACGGACCGCGCAACGATTTGTCGCAGACGAGCCTCGAACTGAATTACCTCGGCCAAACCGAGCGGCCGTTTGATGCGGCGGACCTCATCGGAAATCGCTTCACGCTGGTTCTGCGTTCGATGTCCGACGCCGAGGTCGCGAGCGCGGAGCAGGCTCTGAGCGATGTCGCGGTCAACGGCGCACCGAATTATTTCGACGATCAACGCTTCGGCTCGTTGGGGCAATCGGGCGAGTTCATCGCCGTGCCGTGGTGCCGAGGGGATTACGAGCGAGCGTTGTGGCTGGCTCTCGTCGATCCGAACGAACACGACCGGCCGGACGATCGCAAAGAAAAGCAACTGCTCCGCGACCGCTGGGGCGACTGGCTCGGCCTCAAAACCGACATGCCGCGCGGCAGTCGGCGGAGCATCGTGACGTTTCTGGTCGATCACCCGACCGACT
>QWQF01000289.1 GCA_003669125.1 Planctomycetota bacterium | reverse complement strand
TACGACCGGCCGACGGATCGGGGGCTGCATTTCAAGTGGCCGTGGCCAGTTGGAACGGCTCGGAGATTCGATGCTCGCGTGCAGTTGTTCGATCCGCCGGGACGCGAGATCTTCACGCGCGACAAGAAAAACGTCACGGTCGAGACATTCGTCTGCTGGCGGATCGGGCAGGAGGGGACGAGTCAGTCGGTCGTCACGTTCTTCCGGTCGCTCGGCAGTCATGAGGCGGCGGCGGCGCGGCTCGAAAGCCGGCTGCGGTCGATCGTGGCGACGCGAGTCGGACAGCTTGAACTGAGCAATCTGCTGCGAGTCGATGATCCCGAAGCCGGACCGGCCGCGAATCAAGCGGGAGTGCTCGAAGACCTCTCGCGTGAGATTCGCGAACAACTGCAACAAGGCCGTGCCGATGGCGAGCCGTTGCTCGAGCGGTTGGGCATCGAGATCGTCGACGCGCGGGTCAAGCGAATCAATTTCCCGCTGGGCAATCAGCAAGCCGTCTTCGAACGGATGAAAAGCGAACGCCAAAAGATTGCCGACCGCTACCGCAGTGCGGGACTTGCCGCGAGCACCGTCATCCGCAGTCATGCCGACCGGCAACACGCCGAGTTACTCGCAAAAGCGGACGGCGACGCCGAACGCATTCGGGGCGAGGCCGAAGCTGAGGCGACTTCGATCCTCAATCAAGCGCATGCTGCCGATCCGGAGTTCTACCGCACGATGCGAACGCTCGATGCGTACCGAACGATTCTGAACGACAAGACAACGTTGGTGCTGTCGGCGTCGTCGAGCCTGTTGAAGATGCTTTCGGAAGGGGTGCCTGGGGACGCGAAGCCTGGTGAGCTGAAGCCAGCGGCGAATGCGACGACGGCACCATGAGAAAGGGAGAGTGCAAAGTGCAGAGTGCAAAGTACAAAGTGCAAAGTACGAACAGAGGGCAGCAAGCGGTGGCTCATCACCGCCGCGCTGGTCGCCTCGGTTTGCACTTTGCACTTTGCACTCTGCAGTTTGCACTGGTCATTGGCATTTATCTGCTGTCCGGTTTTTTCGTCGTTCGCGGCAACGAAACCGCTGTCGTCCGTCGGTTCGGTGCCGCCGTGAAGAACGCGAATGGCGAGGTGCGTCTGTGGCCGAGCGGCTGGCACTACGATTGTCCGTGGCCGTTTGCGGTTGTCGATCGAATCAATCTGAATGAGATTCGCACGCTGAAGATCGGTGACTTGGAACAAGACGCTCCAGCCACAAACAGTTTTCTGCGCAACGTTGATCCGGCGCGGCAGGCTCAGTTTTTGAGCGGCGACAAAAATATCCTCAACGTGCAGATCAGCGTCAGCTACCGCGTGTCGGAGTCTGCCGTCGGCGAGTTCTTGTTCGCGGCGGTTTCGTCGGAGCGGCGATTGCGCACGCTCGCCGAGTCAGTCCTGGCGGACGCGATGCTGCTCAGCGGTGTCGATTTCGCGCACACGCTGGGACGGAATGAACTCCGCGAACGAATGACGGCGGACCTGCAACGGCTGGTTCGCGAGCAGCGGTTGGGGCTGACGGTCGATGATGTCACGATTGCGAATGTCTCGCCGCCGCTGCGGGTGAAGGCGGAATTCATCGACGTGATGAACGCTCGCGCCGACAAAGAGACGGCGATCAATCAGGCGCGAGCGTACTCCGAACAACGCGAAGCCGAAGGTCGTGGAGTGGCGAGGCAAACGATCGACTCGGCCGAGGTCTTCCGTCGGCAGTCGGTCGAAGCGGCGAAGGCCGAGGCGGAGAGTTTTTCGAAGCTCATCGCGCAGTTGCGCTCCGACGAGCAATCGGGCCGCCGCTCGTATGCGGAGTCGCGACAGCTTGCCATGCGGCGCAAGTACCTCGACACCCTCGAAGAAGTCTTGCGGAAGGTCGCAGCCAAGGTTGTGCTCGATTCTGGCCAAGCGATCGATCTGACGATCCTGCGCGAGCAGAAGTCGTCCGCGAAATGACGCAAGTCTCCCAGTAGCAACATCGGCCTACACGCAGCGAGGCGATTGCAGTTACAACTCGCGACGAATTTTTTGTGAGAAGGGATTCCGCATGTTCGCCGCGCTGCGCCGTGATTTTCGATTCGCTCCCGTGACTTTCAGCCTGTTGGCGGCGTCGGTCGCGTTGTTCATCGCAGTGGAATTGGCTCGGTCTAGGATTGAAGACCCGAAAGGGGTCAGTCATGTCTTTGGCATGGTGGTGATGCTGCATTTTGGAGGCGACGATGATGTCTCGGGGCCGTTCGCTTTGTGGGACGGGCCGTGGTGGCGCTGGCTACGTATTCCGGCCAGCGCGTTTCATCACGCCAACGTGCTGCACTTGTTCTTCAATGTCAGCACGCTCTGGTTGTTGGGGCCGCTGCTCGAACGACGCATGCGGCGAGCGGCGTATTTGGCGTTCTGGTTCTTCGCGTCGCTCGTGCCGCTGTTGCCGGAGTACTTTCTGGGGACGACTCCGCTGGGACTGTCGGGAGTTGCCTGCGCGATGTTCGGCTGGTGCTTGATCGAACGTCAGTTTGATTCCGAGGTCGAGCGACGTCTGCCGGAGCAAGCGATTCGCAGCTTTTGGATTTTTCTTTTCGCGATGTTGATTCTGACCGCGTTCGACCTGTTGCACATTGCCAACGTGGCTCACTTCACGGGCGTCGCCTACGGCTGGTTGAATGCGCGAGCGGCACATCATCGCACCGGTCGACGAGCTTGGGTTGCCTCGCATGCGTTGTTGCCAGTGGCGATCTACCTCTTGTTGCATCCTTTTTGGAACGCAAACTATCACGCCTTGCTGGGGCGTCGCGTTGAGGATTTGTCCGCGGGCGTTCCACACTTTCGTGAGGCGGTGCGCCGCGATCCGGCATTGCCGCAGGTCTGGCTGAGTCTCGCCGACGAACGTGCGCGAAGCGGAGATTTTTTGGCGGCGTGGCGACTCGCCATTGAGGGCTTGAAACACAACCGCTCCAACGGCGCGTTGATGGAAGCTGCTCGTCAATTGTGGGCGATGCTGCCGGACGACGAGCGGAAGGAAGCTCGCGAAACACTGCAGCACGTGTTTGCCGGAGAAACCTCCGAGTGGTCCGAACGCCTGCGGATGACCGAGCCACCGGTGCTCAAGGGCTTGCTTTCGGATGAGCCGGCCGGTGCGGGACAGACTTCCGCCGAAGAAGACGCCGCCAAACGCCGAGGCCGCAAACGGTCGTCGAAGCCAGTTGATCCCGACCAAACCGACAGCGCGGCGGAAGGTCGCACGCTGTAACTCGGCGACGAATCAAGCCGTGTGCCGAGCCTTGATCGTATTGAGCGAATCCTGCGTACGACCGCTCGCTTCACGAGCCTTGGTGATGTTCTCGCGGAAGATCTCGGCATGCGGCAGGCCTTCCAGTCGCATCGTGACGTCCCCTTTGGCGTTGAGCAGCAGCAAGTCTGAGGCGTGGAAGAACTCTTGTCCGGATTGTTGGTGAACTTCGATGTTCGCGATGTCGCTCAGTTCGATCCGTTGAATCATGCGGCCACCCAGGCCAGTCCAGCGCTGCACCGACTTGTTCGTGATCGTGAATCGCTCGCCGGTCAATTTCTGAATGAAGTACAGCAGCACCCCGACGGGCGCACCGACCGGCAATGCCAGCAGAAATCGGACGGGCACGCTGGCCATCATCTGGCCGAGGAATCGACCCATTCCCAGTGCGGCGATCGAGGGCCACTTGGTCATTAATTGCGTTTCGGAACCGGCGGCCACACCGGCAATCGCTTGCGACTTCAAGTTCGACATTTCGTCACACTTCCGGAGAATTCAACGTCGGTCAGGCTTTCCAGTCTGACCCGAATTGGCAAATCACGTCCACTGTTGATCGGGTCAGCCCGGAAAGGCTGACCGACGAGTGGGGCGAGAAGCCTAATGCTCGATCTGCGGGAATTCCAGCAACACTCTGTCACGCTGTTGGCCCCGAGTTGTGCGGCGTTTGCCGATGAAATAGCCTGCGATTGTCGGTTGGTTGGTCTCGAAACCGTGAGCCTGTCACATGTCAATTTCTCGTCGAGGATTTGCCAAATCTGTTGCCGCCGCAGCGGCTGGTTTACCGGTCGCATGGGCCGAAGAACCGAAGTCTCCGACCGAGCCATCAAAGCCCGATCCGCTCCGAGTGGAGATGGCTGCCTGGATGGAGTCGATTCGTGTGCGATATCCCGATCCGCGAATGACTCCCGAAGTGCTGACTCTGATCGCGGGTGATGTGCTGGGTGACATCATGCACTGTCGCCGAGTGAGCTCCTTTCCGCTGAAGAACGGGGATGCTCCCGCGTTCGCGATGACCGTCTGGCGATCCCCGAACACCTGAGCCGAGTTGGCGTGCTGTTCGTGAGGTTCGCACCGAGCCTGAGTAGACGATCTGGGTGCTGGTCGTGAGCGGTTTCTTGACGATCGAGGAATCGCTGGGTAATTTGCCGCCCTGGATTATCGGCGGCAGGATGCTGAATTAGGAAAAATGATGCTCGCTTGCCTCAGCGAGCAGGAAAAATTGTCATGCCGCTGCGCACCGTTGAGCTGTTTTGCGACGTGGTCGCGCTGCGCAGTTTCTCGAAGGCCGCTTCCCAGCGAAATGTCACGCAATCGTCGGTCAGTCAGTCGATCGCGGCGTTGGAAAAGCGACTGGCGGTGCAATTGATCGACCGCAGCAAGCGGCCGTTCGAACTGACTCCGGCCGGAGTCGTTTATCACGAAGGTTGTCGGACGTTGCTCGACGAGTACCGCAAGCTCGAAGACCAAGTTCGCAAGATGGTCGACAAAGTCGTCGGCCGAGTTCGCATCGCGGCGATTTATTCGGTGGGCTTGTCGGAGATGGATCGGTACGTCGCTCGGTTTCGCGAACAGTTTCCCGAAGTCGAATTGCGGATCGACTATTTGCATCCCGACGAAGTGTACCGCCGCGTCTCGGCCGACGAGGCGGACTTGGGGTTGGTCTCGTTTCCGAAAGAAGGTGGCGAGTTCACGGCTCAGGAGTGGCAGCAGCAGCCAATGGTGCTTGTCGTGCCTCCCGAACACAAATTGGTCGATGAAGGTCGTGAGCAATCCGGCGTCTCGGTGCACGCGTTGGAAGGCGAGGACTTCGTCTGCTTCACCGAGGAACTTAAAATTCGCCGCCAAGTTGACCGCTGGCTCAAGGGCGAGAAGGTCATGGTCAACACGGTTCACTCGTTCGACAACATCGAGAACATCAAGCGTGCGGTTGAGATCGGTTCTGGGGTTTCGATTCTTCCGGAGCCGACCGTGCGGCGCGAGGTGGATACCGGAGCGCTCGTCGCGCTGCACCTGAAAGATGTCGCGTGGTATCGCCCGATCGGAGTGATCCACCGCCGTCACAAAACGCTATCGACGGCGGCGAGCAAGTTCAAAGAATTGCTCAAAGCACCGGTCGATTCACTGCCGGCGGTCGATCGCGGGAACGGGCACAAGAACGGCCGTTCGCGAATGGTGCGGCCGGTGATGACATCAAGAATTGAAGAAGAAGTTCAAGGCAGATAACGCAGATTCGCGCAGAGGACAACGGTGACGTCGTCTTCTCGCTGCGACAAACTGCGAAGTCTGCGTTTCAAAACAAGAGATGATCGAGATGACTCAACTACAACTTCACAGCAACGGATGGCCGAAGAAACAGGGCCTGTACGACCCCGCCTTCGAGCACGATGCATGCGGCGTCGGCTTCGTCGCCCACATCAAGGGAGAGCGGTCTCGGAAAATCGTGGACGACGCAGACGAGATGCTCAAACGGATGACTCACCGCGGGGCTTGCGGTTGCGAAGAAAACACCGGCGACGGAGCCGGCATTCTCACGGCGCTGCCGTACGAGTTCTTGGAAAAGGTTGCGAAGACGGAACTCAAAGCAACGCTGCCGCCGCGAGGGCGATACGGCGCGGGGATCGTCTTTCTGCCGAGCGATCCACAGCAGCGAGAGACCTGCAAACAGGCCGTCAACCAGATCATCGCCGAGCAAGGTCAAACTCTGATCGGTTGGCGAAAAGTGCCGACCAGCGCGGATGCGGCGAACATTGGGCCGTCGGCTCGCGCGTGTGAACCGGCGATGGAAATGGTCGTCATCGGCGCAAAAGAGGGACTCGATCAAACGGCGTTCGATCGGCAGTTGTTCGTCATCCGCAAGGTGGCGAGTCATCAACTGCGGGACGAATCGAAGCTGTCGCAGGCGTTGTTGTTTTTCATCTGCTCGTTGTCGACGCGAATCCTCATCTACAAGGGGATGCTGATGCCGTCGCAGGTCATGCCGTACTTCGCGGACCTGCGCGACCCGGACTACAAGAGCCATCTGGCGATGATTCACTCGCGGTTTTCGACCAACACGTTTCCGAGTTGGGACCGCGCGCAGCCGTGCCGCTTCATGGCTCACAACGGCGAGATCAACACTCTGCGCGGGAACGTCAACTGGATGAACGCTCGGCAGGGAGTGATGCAGTCGGAGATGTTTGGCAGCGACCTGCAAAAGCTGTTTCCGATTTGCGAGGCGCATTGTTCCGACTCCGGCAACTTCGACAACTCGCTGGAGTTGCTGTATCACGCCGGCCGCTCGCTGCCGGAAGCTGTGATGATGATGATCCCGGAGGCGTGGCAAAATCATCACGCGATGTCCGACGAAAAACGGTCGTTCTACGAATACTTCTCGGCGTTGCAGGAACCGTGGGACGGGCCGGCGTCGATCTCGTTCACCGATGGGCATTACATCGGAGCGGTGCTGGATCGGAACGGTCTGCGACCGAGCCGCTACTACGTCACGAAGGACCACAAGGTCGTGATGGCCTCGGAGGTCGGGGTGCTCGACATTCCGCCGGAGAACATCGCAATGAAGGGGCGGTTGCAGCCCGGCAAGATGTTCCTCGTGGACTTCGAGCAAGGCCGGCTGATCCCGGACGAAGAGCTCAAAATGTCGGTCGCGTCGAAGCGGCCGTATGCCGAGTGGCTGTCGGGACAACGCATCCGCCTGTCCGAACTGCCGAAGGCGGACGTCCCGCCGCGCTACGACGAAGGGACATTGCTCAAGCAAATGCAGGCGTTCGGTTACACGACCGAGACGCTGCAATTCATGCTCATCCCGATGATCGAGACGAAGAAAGACCCGCTTGGTTCGATGGGGAACGACGCGGCTCTGGCGTGTCTCAGCGATCAACCGCGGCTGATTTACGACTACTTCAAGCAGCTCTTTGCGCAGGTGACGAATCCGCCGCTCGATTCGATTCGCGAAGAAGTCATCATGTCACTGGAGTGCTTCATCGGGCCGGAAGGGAATCTGCTCGATACGACCGAGCGGCAGTGTCACCGGCTCGTCGTCCCGAACCCGATCCTGACCAACGAAGAGCTGGCGGCGATCCGGCATCTCAACTATCGCAACTGGAAAACGAAGACGATCGACATCACGTTCCCACGCTCGCAGGGTGATCCCGGTTTACGCTGGTGTCTCGAACGGATCTGTCAGGAAGCGACGCAGGCGATCGAGAGCGGTTTCAGTTTGATCGTGCTCTCCGACCGGATGACCGGGCCGGAGCGTGTGCCGGTCAGTGCGTTGCTGGCGGTCGGAGCGGTGCATCAGCATCTCGTGCGACACGAGCTGCGAACGCGCATCGGCATCGTGGTCGAGACCGGTGAAGCTCGCGAAGTGCATCATCACTGTCTGTTGGTCGGCTACGGAGCGGATGCGATCAATCCGTATCTCGCCTTCGAGGCGATCCGTCAAAGCCGCGAGGACGGGACGATCGAGGACAAGTGGACCGACGAAAAAATCGTCGCCGCGTATCGCAAGGCGGTTGAGAAGGGGATGCTCAAGGTCATGGGCAAGATGGGCATCTCGACGCTGCAGTCGTACAAAGGTGCTCAGATTTTCGAGGCGCTCGGCTTGAACGAGAGCGTCGTCGATTACTGCTTCGCCGGCACGTCCAGCCGCATCAAGGGAGTCGACTTCGAGGTGCTCGGCAAAGAAGCGATGCAACGGCACGAGGTCGGGTATCCGCAGCGCGAAGGACAATCGCTTTCGGTGCTGCCGAACCCCGGCGAGTTTCATTGGCGGAAGACTGGCGAGAAGCACGCCTGGAACCCGTTCACGATCGCCGAGATTCAGAACGCCGCGCGATCCGGCGACAAATTGTCGTACAAGCGGTTCGCCGACATCGTCAATTTGGAGACTCACAAGGGCTGCTTCCTGCGCGGCCTGCTGAAGATCAAGACCGGCAGCACGGCGATCCCGCTGGATCAAGTTGAGCCGGCGGCCGAGCTTGTGAAACGCTTCTGCACCGGCGCGATGAGTTACGGTTCGATCTCGGCGGACGCTCACGAATCGCTGGCGATCGCGATGAACCGCATCGGCGGCAAGAGCAACACCGGCGAAGGTGGCGAGGACTACAAACGCTTCTCACCCGAATCGAACGGCGACTCGAAGCGCTCGGCAATCAAGCAAGTCGCGAGCGGTCGCTTCGGCGTGTCGAGCTGGTATCTCACGAACGCCGACGAGTTGCAGATCAAGATCGCTCAAGGGGCGAAGCCCGGCGAGGGAGGCGAACTGCCCGGCCACAAGGTCGATAAGATCATCGCGGCGACTCGACACAGCACGCCGGGGGTCGGACTCATCAGCCCGCCGCCGCATCACGACATTTATTCGATCGAGGATCTCGCGCAGCTCATCTTCGATCTGAAGAACGCGAATCCGTCCGCTCGCGTGAGCGTGAAGCTGGTGAGCGAAGTCGGCGTCGGTACGATCGCGGCCGGCGTCGCGAAGGGCCACGCCGACAACATCACGATCGCCGGCACCGAAGGGGGGACCGGCGCGAGTCCGCTCACGTCGATCAAGAGTGCCGGGCTGCCGTGGGAACTCGGCATCGCGGAGACTCACCAAACGCTGGTGATGAACGACCTCCGCAGCCGCGTCCGTTTGCAGACGGACGGTCAATTGAAGACCGGCCGCGACATCGCGATCGCCTGCATGTTGGGAGCCGAAGAGTTCGGCTTCGCGACCGCGCCGCTGATCGTGCTGGGCTGCATCATGATGCGGAAGTGTCATCTCAACACCTGCCCGGTCGGCATCGCGACGCAAGATCCGAAGCTCCGCGAGAAGTTCAACGGCCAGCCGGAGCACGTCATCAACTACTTCTTCATGGTCGCCGAGGAATGTCGCGAGATCATGGCATCTCTCGGCATTCGCACGATCAACGAACTGGTTGGCCGAGTCGATCTGCTCGAAACGGACGAAGCGATCCTGCACTGGAAGGCGAAGGGCGTGGACCTCACGCCGATCCTCACCCCTGCCGCCAAGCCGCGGCCGGATGTCAGCACGTATTGCTCGATCGGACAGAAGCACGGCCTGGAATACACGCTCGACCAGACGACGCTGATCCCCGCCTGTCGCGAGGCGATCGACAACGGCACGAAGCTGCGGAAGGAATTCCGCATCGTGAACACCGACCGAGCGACCGGCACGACGCTGTCGCATGAAGTCAGCAAACGCTGGAAAGCGAAGGGTCTGCCGGACGATACGATCCACCTGAAGTTCACCGGCCACGCCGGCCAAAGCTTCGGAGCCTGGGCCGTGCATGGTGTGACGCTGGAACTCGACGGCGACGCGAACGACTACGTCGGCAAAGGACTCAGCGGCGGCCGAGTCATCATCTATCCGCCGAAGGCCGCCACGTTCGAGAGCGACAAGAACATCATCATCGGCAACGTGGCGTTGTACGGAGCGATCGCCGGCGAAGCGTACTTTTGCGGTGTCGCCGCCGAACGCTTCTGTGTCCGCAACAGCGGAGCCGAAGCGGTCGTCGAAGGCTGCGGCGACCACGGTCTCGAATACATGACCGGCGGTCGAGCGGTGGTGCTCGGCCCCACCGGCCGCAACTTCGCCGCCGGCATGAGCGGCGGCATCGCCTACGTCTACGACCCACACGCCGAGTTCAAAGCCAACTGCAATCCGGAAATGGTCGAACTCGAAAAGCTCGAAGCCGAAGCGGACATCGCCGATCTCAAGCGGCTCATCACCAATCACGCGACCTACACGGGCAGCGGCGTCGCGAAACGAATCCTCGCCAACTGGTCGAACGAACTGCAGTTTTTCCACAAGGTGATGCCGGTGGACTACAAGCGAGCTTTGGCCGACATGGCAAAGGCAACTCCTTCTAAACCCGGTAAGGTTGTTGTAACCGCAGCGGGGCAGATTTAGTCATACGAATCATCGGCGACTCGCGGTCACGCGACGTCGCCTTCCACTTTGAGCAATCAGCGAAGACAGCGAAGAACGACAGAAAGTGAGTGAGTGCGATGGGTAAGCCGACAGGCTTCATGGAGTTCGACCGGCAGTTGCCGACGGATCGCGATCCGGGGTTGCGGATTTTAGATTGGCGCGAGTTTCATCACCACATGCTCGAGGAAGACCTCCGCAAGCAAGGTGCTCGCTGCATGGATTGCGGCGTGCCGTTCTGCCACACGGGTGGCCTGATGGCCAACATGGCGTCGGGGTGCCCGATCAACAATCTGATCCCGGAATGGAACGACTTGATCTACCGTGGTCACTGGCGTGAGGCTCTCGACCGGTTGCACAAAACGAACAATTTTCCGGAGTTCACCGGCCGCGTTTGTCCCGCTCCGTGCGAAGGGTCTTGCGTGCTGGGAATCACGTCGCCAGCGGTCACGATCAAGAACATCGAGTGCTCGATCATCGACAAGGGCTTCGATGAAGGCTGGGTGACGCCGCAGATTCCGACGCAGCGCACGGGCAAGAAGGTCGCAGTGATTGGATCGGGACCAGCCGGACTGGCGGCGGCACAGCAACTCAATCGAGCTGGTCACACGGTCACGGTTTACGAACGGGCTGATCGAGTTGGCGGATTACTGATGTACGGCATCCCGAACATGAAGCTCGAAAAGTGGGTCGTCCAGCGCCGCGTCAACCTGATGGCTGATGAAGGTGTGAAGTTTGTGACGAGTTGCGAGGTCGGCAAGAATATCGACGCCGTGCATCTCCGCGAAGAAAACGACGCGATCGTGCTGGCGACCGGAGCCACCAAGCCGCGCGATCTGCCGATCCCCGGCCGAAACCTCAAGGGGGTCCATTTCGCGATGGAATTCCTGCACGGCAACACGAAGAGCCTGTTGGATTCCGACCTCCGCGACGGCAAGTTTCTCAGTGCCGAAGGCAAGAAAGTCATCGTCATCGGCGGCGGAGACACCGGCAACGACTGTCTTGGCACGTCGATGCGGCAAGGTTGCTCAAGCCTGCTGAACTTTGAAATCGTCCCGCAACCGCCAGACGACCGAGCCGCGAATAACCCGTGGCCGCAATGGCCGCGCATCTTCCGCATCGATTACGGGCACGCCGAAGCGGCCGCGAAATTCGGAGCCGACCCGCGCACCTTCTCGATCGACACGGTGCGATTCAACGGCGACGCGAATGGCAACCTCAAGTCGCTGACTGCGGTCAAAGTCGATTGGTCGAAGCCGATGAAAGGCGGATCGCCGTTTAGCCGCGTTGAAGGTTCCGAAGTCGAATTGGAATGCGACCTCGTGTTTCTGGCACTGGGATTCCTCGGCCCGGAGAAGCTGCTGGCCGATCAGCTCGGCATTGAATTGGACCCGCGCTCGAACTTCAAAGCCGACTACGGCAAGTACGCAACGAGCATCCCCGGCGTGTTCGCGTCCGGCGACTGCCGCCGCGGCCAAAGCCTGATCGTCTGGGCGATCAACGAAGGCCGCGAATGCGCCCGCGAATGCGACCGCTTCCTGATGGGCAGCACGCAATTGCCTTGACGCCTGAGTCAAACAAAACCGACGCGCCAAACCAAACTTGCGTCCAAAAAAACGCCCGCTATCTGCCACAGACCGCGGGCGTTTTCATTACGCCCGGAGGGAGTCGAACCCCCAACCTTCGGATCCGAAGTCCGACGCTCTATCCAATTGAGCTACGGGCGCATGCGAATGAGGGGCGGAAAGTACCGCAAGCTGCGGCGCGAAGCAATCAAGCCACGCATCGGGTTTTGCGGTCATGTTGCTCAAATACAAAATGCCGAACCAGCACTCGAAATTGATGGGAAGTTGGCTGGAGTTCCGGTTCGATGTGTTGCCGACTAGCAACATGCCCGACTGACCTGCGGAGGGACACGAAGGTTTGGCGAAGGTTCTGCTGAGTGGCAAAATTGACTTGGCACTGGTGTGGTCTAGGTTCTTGGCACAATTTCGGAACGTTGAGCGGCGACGTCCTCGTGAAATCGGTTCGGGTTCCTAACAGAAGAACTTGAGACCACCAGCATGTGCGGCATTGCGGGGATTCAGCGATTCGATGGGCAGCCAGTGCGGCGCGAGGTTCTCGATGCGATGGTCGCAACGTTCGATCATCGTGGGCCGGATGCCAACGGCATCGAACTGCGAGGCTCGGTCGGCTTGGGACACACACGACTGAGCATCATCGACCTCTCCGACGGTGAGTTTTGCGGGCTAGGATCGAGCTCAAGGGTTGCGGCAACTTCTAACCGTCTACCGCACGGCCGATGGTGAACTGATTGGCGAGTCTCTCGACTTCTTGGCGGACGCACTGGGGACCGACCGCTGTTCAGTGTCACTGGCAGCCGACCAGTGGATGACGTGGGACATGCCGATCGATTCGCTTTGTGCCGGACGGCGATGGAGGCCGACATTAATTTGTCGCTGTTTCGAGCGATCAGCACTCTGCCGCAGATCTTCGGCCAGGCGAACTCATTTCAGGTTCGCAGTCGCGGCAAGCGAGCGGATTTCCACGCCACCTAAATTGGGTCGCGAGCCACAGATTGACAGCATCAAGGCCGTTCCTAGAATCGCGCTCCGGTGTGCTGATTGGACGAATCATTGCCGGCATGAATAGTTACCCCCACGGCACACCCTTGCTCCCGCTGGTCACTGGATCGGTGGGAGTTTTTTGTTGGCTGACGTCCCCGGAGACTTTCGCATGGCTCGCACGCCTGTCATGGCTGACAAACTTCCGCCGCTGTTCCTCGAACTGCTGGGAGACGACTTTGAGGTGTTGCCGTGGGAGACGTCGGACGGTTCGGATTCGTTGCGACGAGCCGAGGCGTTCATCACCTACGGGCATCCGCACGTGGACGGGCTGCTGCTGGATCTCGCTCCGAATTTGAAGATCGTCAGCAACCACGGAGTCGGCGTCGATCACGTTGATCTCTCGGCGGCGGCGGATCGAAACATTCCGGTCGGCAATACGCCCGGTTGCTTGGATGGCTCGACGGCGGACATGACCTTCGCCCTGATTTTGGCGACCGCGCGAAATGTCGTGATTGGCGACCACTACGCACGCAGCGCCGAGTTCACCGTCTACGAGCCTTCGTTGCTGATCGGCAAAGAAGTTCACGGCTCGACGTTGGGGATCGTGGGACTGGGCAGAATCGGCAAGCAGGTGGCTCGGCGAGCGAAGGCGTTCGACATGCACGTTCTGTATCACAACCGCCGTCGCGATCCGGTGGCCGAAGCGGAGTTCTCCGCCGTGTACCGCACGCTCGATGATCTGTTGGCTGAGAGCGACTTCGTCGCGCTGAACTGCCCACTGACGGCGGAGACGACGAATCTGATCTCGACGCCGCAGTTCGCGTTGATGAAACCGTCCGCCATGCTGATCAACATGTCTCGCGGAGCCGTCGTCGATACCGACGCCTTGTACGCGGCTCTCAGAACCGGCCGCATCGCCGGGGCTGGTGTCGACGTCACCCAGCCCGAACCGCTGCCGCGCGATCATCCGTTGCTGACGATGCAAAACCTGGTGCTCACACCGCATCTTGGCAGCGCGTCGGATCGGACTCGGCGTCGCATGATCGAGATGACGATCGAAAATCTGCGAGCCGGAGTGGCCGGGAAGCCGCTGCCGTACCGTGTTGGCTGACGTGGCGTTTTCGCAACGACTCGGCGCGACCGTCACCGCCCGAATAATGGTCTGCCGACGGACGCGTTTTCCGGCAGGATTGCCGTCACGCGAGTGTCGTTTCGGCGTCCTGTGTGTTGAATTCGGCGGGCCAACGCCGTGGTCAGAAGTCACTCATGCTTCGAGGAGACGACCATGAGCGTATTGGATGTGGTTGAATTCGTGTCTGGTTTGGACTTGGAATTCCATGTCCACAACCGAGTACTTGTGAGCCAGCATCGGTCTGTCGGCCACCGGCTGGTTTCTGTCGACGCAGCGCCGTGCTTGAGAAACGTCCGACTGCTTGCAAGAGTACGCCTCACGAGGAGTGCTCATGAAAGGTCCGGGACTGAGAATCGAAATCGACGTGCGCCGCGCGTGGCGCTGCCCTGTTTGCGGACAGGGTCAGCGGCTGACGATGGACATCACCGCGCCGCGCTGCCTTTGTGTGCGCGACGGCGTGCCGATGAAACTGGCCGAGGGTCAACGCCCCGGACGGCTTGATCTGCGCCCAGAATTGCGGTCCATGCTGGATCGCATTCAAGGGGGCGAAGAATTCCCGCGGATGACTTCGCCGTTGACGGAGGACTCGGAAGGTGGATCGGGCGGCTACGGCGGATCGAAGTCTCGAAATCGCCCACCGCGCCCCGAGCGGTCTGGTGGCTACGCGGATCGACCACCTCGCGAGCCTCTTCCGGCGGAAGAACCGCAAGGCGAGGTGACTGCCGAACCGATGGCCGCGCCGGTGCCGCAACCTCAAGCTGTCGCGAATTCGCCGCCTCAATTGCCAGTCGCCCCCGAAGACGACGACTTCGGCGCGGGGCTGGGTGCCGGCGAGACGTCCGCGACGTAGGCCAGCCTTTCTAGGCTGACTCGATCAACGGATGACGTGTTTTTTTCAATTCGGGTCAGGCGAGAAAGCTTGACCGACAGTGTGATTTTCAGAGGCCGCGCGACAACGACTGTTCCCCCATGGCTGACACGGAAATTGTCATTCGAGGTGCTCGCGAGCACAACCTGCGCGGCGTCGATCTGCGGCTGCCCAAGAACAAACTGATCGTGATGACCGGCGTCAGTGGTTCGGGCAAAAGCTCGCTGGCGTTCGACACGCTCTACGCCGAAGGGCAGCGCCGCTACGTCGAATCGCTGTCGAGCTACGCTCGGCAATTTCTCGGACAGATGCAGAAGCCGGACGTCGATTCGATCACCGGTCTCGCCCCGTCGATCTCGATTCAGCAAAAGACTTCCGGTCGCAACCCGCGCTCGACCGTCGGCACGATCACGGAAATCTTTGATTACCTCCGCGTGCTGTTCGCGCGAGTCGGCCAGGGTCACTGCGTCCAATGTCGCCGGCCGATCACGGCTCAATCGCCAGAGCAGATCATTGACAGCATCGCTCGGCTGGAAGCTGGCACGCGGTTTCTGCTGCTCGCTCCGATGATTCAGCGACAGAAGGGTGAGTACCGCGACCTCTTCGACGACCTGTTGAAGCGAGGCTTCGTGCGTGCTCGCGTTGATGGCCGCATCGTGCAACTGTCCGACGAACTGCGGCTCGACAAACAGATGAAGCACACGATCGACGTCGTCGTCGATCGGCTCGAAGCTGGCAAGTCGTCACGTTCGCGACTGGCCGAAGCGGTCGAGTCGGCGCTGAAGCTGGCAGACGGTCGCGTCGTTGTCACGACGGAAGCGGATGGGGAGATCGGGGGACGGGAAGATGGGGAGATGGAATCCGATCACCCCGCCTCCGACACCCTCTACTCTGCTCACTACGCCTGCACGCACTGCGGTCTCAGCTACGAGCCGCCTTCGCCGCAGCTTTTCAGTTTCAACAGTCCGCAGGGAATGTGTCTCGACTGCAACGGTCTCGGCGAGCGGTTCGAGTTTCAGTTGGATCGGCTGATCCCGGATGAGTCGCTGTCGTTGTGGAACGGAGCGATCGAACTGCTCGGCCCATTGAAAGATGTCGGCAAGTGGCGGCGGCACATTTACGATGGCGTGTCCGAGACTCTGGAACTCGATCTGAGTTTGCCGAAGGGATCGGTACTCAAGACGCCGTGGGCGGAGTTGTCCGACGAGATTCGGAAAGCGTTGCTGTTCGGTACCGGTTCGCGGCACATCGTCTTTCATTGGAGATACAGCGGCGGTGTCTGGAAACACGGCGGCACGTTCGAGGGGTTGCTGCCCGAGTTGCTCAAGAACTACAGCAAGACGCGCAATCCCGCGAGGCGCAAGCAACTCGAAAAATACATGGAGTTCGCCCATTGCACGTCCTGCGGTGGCACGCGGCTCTGCCCGCAGGCGCGGTGCGTGACGTTGACGTCGAAGAGTTTTGGTGGGGAGAAAGAGAGACGGGGAGATGGGGAGATGGAGCCGTCTTCACCCCATCTGGCTCTGCACGAGGTCTGTGCCCTCAGTATCCGCGATGCCACGCAGTTCTTCGAGGAGTTGGAACTCAACGCGACCGAGCGGTTGATCGCGACCGAAGTGCTCAAAGAGATTCGCGGTCGGCTCGGCTTCTTGCTGCGGTGTGGATTGGATTACCTGACGCTCGATCGCGCGGCTCCGACGTTGTCGGGGGGTGAGACGCAACGCATTCGCTTGGCCGGGCAGATCGGCTGCGGGTTGGTCGGCGTCGTCTACATCCTCGACGAGCCGTCGATTGGACTGCATCCGCGCGACAACGAGATGCTGCTCGACAGTCTGTGCGAGCTGCGCGATCAAGGGAACACGGTCATCGTCGTCGAGCACGATGAAGAGACGATGCGTGCGGCCGATCACATCGTCGATTTCGGCCCCGGCCCCGGCGTGCGCGGCGGCCGAGTCGTCGCTGAAGGCTCGTTCGAAGAGATTCGCCACGCGAAGGAGAGTTTGACCGCGAAGTATTTGTCGGGTGAGTTGGTCATCAACGTGCCGAAGCGGCGGCCGATTCAGGTTGAGGGGCAAAAGCTGAGGGCCAAGGTCAAACGCGGAAGCAAACTGAACGAAAAGTCTGGGCCCTCGCCACTCAGTCCTCAGCCCGCGGCCAAATCCATCCGCATCCTCGGCGCGAAGCATCACAACTTGTGTGACGTCGATGTGACGTTTCCGCTCGAAGCGTTCGTCTGCGTGACGGGCGTCAGTGGGTCGGGGAAGAGTTCGCTGGTCAACGACATCTTGTGGCAGGTGCTCAATCGCGATCTCAACAAGGGGATCGGTACGCCGGGACCGCATCGCGCGATCACCGGTTTAGAGCATCTCGACAAGGCGATCGACATCGACCAATCGCCGATCGGCCGCACGCCGCGGTCGAATCCGGCGACGTACGTCAAAGTCTTTGACCTGATCCGCGACCTGTTCACGCAACTGCCGGAGGCCAAGCGGCGCGGCTACAAGCCGGGGCGGTTCAGCTTCAACGTCAGCGGCGGCCGCTGCGAAGCGTGCGAGGGAAACGGCAGCAACAAGCTCGAAATGGATTTCCTCGCCGACATGTGGGTGACGTGCGCCGTCTGCGGTGGGCATCGGTTCAATCACGAAACGCTGGAAGTGAAGTTCAAGGACAAGAGCATTTCCGACGTTCTGGAACTCGACGTGCAACAGGCTCTCGAACACTTCGAGAACATCGCACCGATCACCAAGCTGCTGCAAACGCTGCACGATGTCGGCCTGGATTATTTGAAACTCGGCCAACCGTCGCCGACGCTGTCGGGGGGTGAGGCTCAGCGGATCAAACTGGCTCGCGAACTCGGCAAACGTTCGACCGGCCGCACGGTTTATCTGCTCGACGAACCGACGACCGGCCTGCATTTCGCCGACATTCATCGGCTGCTCGGCGTGCTGCACGGCTTCGTCAACAACGGCAACACGGTGATCGTCGTCGAGCACAATCTCGACGTCATCAAAACCGCCGACTGGGTCATCGACCTCGGCCCCGAAGGTGGCTCCGGCGGCGGTCGCATTGTCCGCTGCGGCACGCCGGAGGAGATCGCAGCGTGTGAGGAGTCGCACACGGGGCGGGCGCTGCGGGCGGTGCTCTCAAATGACACGGTGACAAGGTGGCAAGGTGACAAGGTGAAATCACCCCGTCACCTTGTCGCTTCAACCCCGTCACCTTGTCACCCCCTCATCACCATCCGCGGTGCCGCTCAGCACAACCTGCAGCACATCGACCTGACGATCCCGCGCGACCAGATGAGCGTCTTCTGCGGGCCGAGCGGCAGCGGCAAGAGTTCGCTCGCGATGGACACGCTCTATGCCGAAGGACAGCGGCGGTACGTCGAATCGCTGTCGAGTTACGCTCGGCAATTTCTCGGCCAGATGCCCAAGCCGCGGGTCGAACACATTCACGGCCTCTCGCCCGCAATCGCCATCGAGCAGAAGACGACCGGCAGCACTCCGCGCTCGACGGTTGGTACGGTCACGGAAGTTTACGACTACTTGCGAATCTTGTGGTGCCGACTCGGCACGCTGCACTGTCCTGAGTGCGGCATCGCGGTCACGACCCAAACGACCGACGAGGTGATTGATTCGATTCTGGCCGAGGGTCAAGGACGTCGAGTGGGGCGAGGCCCGAGACTGACCAAATCGAAGACTGGCACGGCGGTGGGTCTCGATGATTCGACTCACCCTACGGATGCACTGCTCATCCTCGCTCCGCAGGATGTCAAAGTCGGCGACAAGCACGAGCGGTTGTGGGAGTCGTTGAAGACACGCGGCTACCGGCGAGTGCGCATCGACGGCTCGACGTATCGGCTGGAAGACGTGCCCAACATCGACCGCAAACGCAAGCACCTCATCGAGGTTGTTGTGGATCGCGTCACCGCCGGGCAGTCGCGCAGCCGTCTGGCGAGTTCCGTCGAGCAAGCGTTTGATCTCGGCCGTGGTTTCATTCGAATCGCGCATGTCGATGACAACGTCTCAGAGGAACACTGGCGAGTCGACAGCTACTCGCTGCACTTCGCGTGTCAGCAATGCGGTCGCGGGTTTGAGCAACTCACGCCGCACAATTTCTCGTTCAATAGCCCGCTGGGTTGGTGTCCTGGATGCGAGGGTTTGGGGGTCCAACAAGGGACGGACCTCAGTGCGCTGATCAACGAACCGAAGAAGTCGCTGGCCGACGGAGCGGTCACGGCGTGGCCGGATGTTGCGAGCAGTCCGTTGTTCCATGTGATGCTGACCGCCCTGGCTCAGCAATTTGGAATCCCGCTCGACGTGCCGTACGAGCGGTTGGACCCGCGTCACAAGCGGCTGGTGCTGCACGGGACAGGGGAGCGGTGGATCGATTTTTGTGGGGAGATTGGGAGACAGGGAGATGGGAAGAAATCGACTCGCCCGATCACCGCATCACCGCATCACCCCATCCGCTTCCAGTACAAAGGACTGTACCCGGCGATCGAAGAGGCGGGGCGGGTGTCGTACTCGTACCGGCACCGCCTGTTCGGCATGACGGGGGAGGTCGCGTGCTCCGCGTGCGACGGCAGTCGGCTGCGTGACGATGCGGCGAATGTGCGGCTGCGCGGATTCACGTTGCAGCAGCTTTGCGAATTGCCGCTCGACGAGGCGTTGAGGTTTTTGAAGACGCTCAAGCTGACCGGCAGCGACAAGAAGATCGCGGGAGACTTGCTGAGCGAGGCGACGCATCGGCTCTCGTTTCTGGTCGATGTCGGGTTGAACTATCTGAGTCTCGCGCGGACGTTGCCGACGCTGTCGGGTGGCGAGTGTCAGCGGATTCGACTGGCCGGTCAGATTGGCCGAGCGTTGACGGGCGTGTTGTACGTCCTCGACGAACCGACGATCGGGTTACATCCGCGTGACAACGGACGGTTGCTGACGGCGCTGAAAAAACTGCGAGAACTCGGCAACACGCTGATCTTGGTGGAACACGATCGCGAAGTGCTCGGCGCGGCCGATCGGCTGTACGATTTCGGTCCGGGAGCGGGAAGGTTCGGCGGCACTGTGACGGCCGAGGGATCACCGCAGCAAATCAGCTGCGACGCCGCATCGCTGACTGGGCAATTCCTGTCGGGACGTCGCGAGATTCCGATTCCGGTGACGCGACGGATGAAGAGCGGTGGGGAAGTGCGGAAATCGGGAGATAAGGAGAAGACGACGAAACGTCGAACTCGGTCTTCGTCCGATCACTCCACCACCCCACTTCCCCGACTCCCTACCGCTGCCCAACATTGGCTGGAAGTGACCGGCGCGCGGCATCGCAATCTGCGGAACGTGCATCTCAAAATTCCGCTGGGCACGCTGACGGTCGTGACTGGCGTCAGCGGATCGGGGAAGAGTTCGCTGATTCAGGAGACACTCGCGAAGGCGGTTGCTCGGAAACTGCATCGGCTGAACGAGACGCCCGGCCCACATGACGAGCTGCGAGGACTGCAGCACATCGACAAGTTGATCCTCGTCGATCAGCAGCCGATTGGAAACACGCCGAAGTCGAACCCCGGCACGTTCACCGGAGTCTTCGACGAGATTCGCGAGCTGTTCGCGCAGTTGCCCGAATCGAAAGTGCGCGGCTGGCGAGCGGGCCGCTTCAGCTTCAATCGCGCCGGCGGTCGTTGCGAACCCTGCGAAGGGAACGGGCAGAAGCTGATCGAGATGCACTTCCTGCCCGACGTCTGGATCGAGTGCGATCAATGCCGAGGCAAGCGGTACAACGCCGAGACGCTGTCGGCAAAGTATCGCGGACAGTCGATCGCCGATGTGCTCGACATGCCGATCGGCAAGTCGCTGGAACTGTTCCAGAACATCCCGCGCATTCGTGGGACGCTCGCGACGCTCTGTGCGGTCGGGTTGGATTACCTGACGCTTGGCCAATCGGCGCCGACGCTGTCGGGGGGCGAGGCTCAGCGAGTGAAGCTCGCAGCGGAACTCGCTCGGCCGCAGACCGGCAAGACGTTGTACATCCTCGACGAGCCGACCACTGGCCTGCACTTCGACGACATCGACAAGTTGCTGAAGGTGCTCAACAGTCTGGTTGAGAAGGGGAACACGGTCGTCGTGATCGAGCATAATCTCGACGTCATCAAGACCGCCGATTGGCTGATCGACCTCGGCCCCGAAGCGGGGGACGGTGGCGGCTGGATCGTTGTCGAGGGAACTCCGGAAGAGGTGGTCGCTCAATTCTCCGGCCGAACGCCGAAGGCCGATGGCCGAGAGCCGCTGTCCCAAACTTCGCACACAGCAACGGCGCTCGCTCCGATTCTCGCGACAGGCAAACGTGGTGAGCGTGCGGTCTTCGATGCCGATGCCGTTCGCAAGAAGAAGACGGGAGACGTCACGCTCGGTGAACTGGGTCGCGACGCCAAGATGCCGTGGCAGGTCAACGGCCGCAGGTGGCATCTCGTGGATCGGGTCGCGCTCAACAGCAAGCCGTGCCGTTGGGAAAGCGCGGCACTGGAACGAGTGATTGATTTCTTGGAGGTCGCTCCGGAAGAGATTGCTTCTTCCAAGGTAGCGAAAGCACCGGCTCCGAAACTCGCCTCGCTGCCGAAACAACTGCGTGGAAAAATCACGACTGGCGCGGCCTTGAAGCAGCAACAAGACGAACGAGGACCGGCGGCACTGCTCGACCCTGCCGCGCGGCTGACGACCAATTGGGAAGAGCGCAGCGTCGTCGAAGTCATCGGCCCCGACGTCTCGCGTGGTTGGTTTTTGCACGCGATGACCGGCGACGAGTGGTTGCTGACACTGAAGTTCCGCGTCCCGGAAAATACGTTTCAGCAGAAGTCGTTGGCGTCGGCGCTGAAGCTCAAGTCGGTGGACGACATTCGCGAGATCGAAGCCTACGGCCGAGCCGATCGCGTGCGGGTCAAAGAGGCTGGCAGTTCCTGGCAGGAAGTCACGATCACCGTGCATTGGCTGCGTGAGATCGACTCCCCCGCGTTCTGGGATTTTCTCGACGGAGCCAAGCGGGCCTATTTGTTGAAAGCGGGCCGACGTCGCAAGCTGGCTCGCTGATCGCCGTCATTGTTCCGCCAATGAGGCTGCGGTCGGTCTGACGTCAAAAGCATCAAACGGATGTCAGCCGCATTTCGCTTGGCGTGCCGCATTCCGCGAGAGGGGTTCGCGAAGCGGCTTTGGTGCTGAGTCGAATGATCATCCCAAGGACTTTGGCACATCGTTCGCCAATTCGGTCACCGAGTCGCCAGGTTTTCGGCGACGAGGTTCCGTCCCTCGCAGGTGCAAGGAGTCGATCATGTCCAAAGCTTGGTTCATCGCAGTGGTCCTGGTGCTGACCGGAGGAATCTCGCTGGCTTTTGGCAAAGTGCCGGATGGACGAACCGTTCGGAAAAGCGCACCTCCGAAAGCTCAACCAACGCCGTCCGCGTCGAAGCCAACTCCAGCACCGGTTCATCGACCTGCACCTGCGACGGCATCACGACAAGCCCGCGCTCCAACTCCAGCGCGTGCTCCGGCCGTCAGGATGAATCCAGTTCCCACGGTCAAGTCCGCTCCGTCGGTCCCGGCGTCACCTCGCGCAGCGCAATCCTCCGGACGAATCGAGCACTCGTCGCGCCGTACTGAATCACGATCCAGTCAACCCGCATTGCCAACACCGGCATCTGTCGCGTCGTCTTTGGCCGCGCCGAAGATCGCACCAAAGGGGGCGACAGCTCCCTCGCTCAACCTCAGCAATGCCGCGCCAGCGGTTCCCGCCGGAAAGATCGGCAAGGCTCTTGGCCCCATGCCCGCTTCGAACCACAGCAAGGTTGATCCCGGCAAGCCGCTACTCTCGACGAACCACAACCACGCCGGGCAACAACACCCGTCCCACAAGCCTGCGACTCGTGGCTTGAGCACGACGTCGCCGCTGCCGACGGCTCCCAAATTCGAAACGAACGGCAAGATTCCTCCGTTTGGATCACCACTGGCGTCGTCACCGAAAACCTCTTCGACATCATCAACTCACCGTCACGGACACACGTCGAACGCCACACCGCGATCGCCAAGCCACTCCATCACGACGGCTCAACCGGCTCGTAAAGATCACGATGACCACCATGATCCCCGCCACACGAGAGATCGGCGCCACGACGATCACCACCACTCAAGTCATTACGGACACTCGTCAGGCTCGCGCCGATCCGGCGGCTTGTCATGGCTGATTATTGGAGGTTCGTCGTTCGGTCGGAATTGCTACGGCTACGGTTCAGGCTACGTCGCCCCCGCTTATTTCTACACCGCTCCCTCGGAGGTTTACATTTCGACGACCGTCGTTAATCCAGATGCGAGCATCAATTCGTATTCCTCGGTCGGCGTTGTTCCACCGCAACAGCAGCAACTGACTCCGGACGAGTTCGCGGCACTGCCGCTCGAACGTCAACGCGACCTGCTGCTGCAAGCGTTGAACGCGATGGAAGAGGACTTCGCTCGTTCGCCCAACGGCGAGGATTGGTCGCGACTTCTGCAACTGGCGACGATCGCCAAGCTGGTGACGGACGGAGATGATCGTCCCGATGCCACGCTGAGAGTTCGGTTGCGAAGCGTCGTGCAACTCTTCGACGAAGTCGCCTCCAACGCCGATTACAAAGAGGTCTCGGACCTGATCAGTTTCCGTGTCTTGCACATGGGCTTGCACGAATTCGCCGCCGAGGAAATCGACCGATCGCGCCGTCAGCTCTCGCACGCCGCCAGTAATCTGTCGAAAATCCTCGAAACGTGGTCGAGTGGTCAACGGTGGCGCGACTATCTGCAAACCGAATGGATGCTCGGCACCGACGAGGAAATGCAGATCGACCTGGAAGCACGCTTGGTCCGCTTCGAGAAACTGCTCGACAAGTTCGACCGCGTGAAGTCGGATGGTCAATTCCAAATCGTCACGCAACCGCGTGAGTTTGGCCTGGCACACGACGCGCTACGCCACTTTGTCGAACACTTGCAGCAGCTTGTGGCTGAAGTCCGCAATGCGGAGCAGCAGAATCCGGAAGGTGAACTTGTCATTCCGGCAGCGCCTCGTTGAGCGACCAACCAGCAACGTCCGAAGTCTCAGAAGGCTTTGGACGTTGTTTTCGTTCGTGGAGGCTCCTTGATCTCAGCCCTTCGCGAGCGATTCCATCCGCTTGAGCGCGTCTTTGTACTCGTAGTCGATGGCGAGAACTTCTCCGTAATGCTCTTCGGCCTTGTCAACTTCTTTGGCCTCTTCGCACAAGCGGCCGAGGTAGTAGTGGCATTCGAGAAACTCCTTCTTGTTCTCGACGGCGCTGAGCTTTGGCACGGCCTTTTCCAACTGTCTGCGAGCCAGCGCCCCCTTCTTTTCGTTGATGAAACAGAACCCCAATAGCAAGAGTGCTTGTCCCTCCATGCGAGGATCTTGCACTGCAGCTTGGAGAAGTGGGATTGCCTGTGAAAACATTTTCAGCTTGTAGAAACGGTCGGCGAGTGTGAATTTGATTTTCAGGTCGTTCGCATTTCGTTCCACGCGAGACCGATAGGATTCGGCTTCGCGTTTCCACAGTTCAATCTCTTGAGCCTTTGCCATCGCAACCGCCTCTTTGTCGTTCGGAGACTTGGCGGCGTTGGACTTGGCAATATCGACGCTCTTTCGCATCAGGTCGATTTCGACGTCTTCCAGTTGCTCGCGGATGTTTGGATCGCCGCCGGAAAGTTCCAGGGCTTTCTGATACATCGCGCCGGCATCTTCGAGCTTGCCGCCTCGGCGATAGAAGTCGGCGAGTTTGAGGAAAGCGTGTTTGTTATCCGGGTCTTTGCGGACGGCTCGTTGCAGGTCGGCTTCCTCGGATTGCCCCGGTCCATCGACGGAGGCGTTTGCGGAGGCTTGCTTGCCGATGGCTTTGCGAATGTCCTCGAGGGAACGTTCCTTCTTGTTGCCGTCATCATCAAACTCACCGTCGCGGATGACCGAACTGGCGTTGAGTTGCGTGATCTTCGAGCGGGCCTCCATGTCGAGCGGGTCAAGTTTGAAGACTCGTTCCCAGTATTTGAGCGATTCGAGGAACTCGCCCTTCTGTTCGAGAAGTGCTCCCAAGGCCTTGAGGATGACTTTGTTATTGGGATCGGAGTCGACGGACCAACGGTAACCTTGCACGCCAACGTCAGTGAAACCTTGCTTGGAGGTGGCCTCTCCCATGTCGGCGTTGAGTTCAGCGTCCCAGGGAACGAGCATCAAACCCTCTTCCGCAGACAGATCGAGGTTCGCCCAGTTCCTCGTCAGGCGAGCCTTCTTGATGCTCGCTTTGACCCCCATCAATCTCATGCCGGCCATTTTGGCCCCGGTCCCTTTGGGGTATTTCTTCCGCTCGACGCCGCGCAGTGTCTGGCGGAACATCAAGTTGTCCGGAGCAAACTTCACGGACTGCCCGAACATCTCGATGGCGTAGTCCCAGTTTTGTTTGACCATCGCCTCGGTCCCTTTTTTGAAGCAGTCCTGGGCGATTTTTTTCTTCGGATCGTCAGCCATGTGGTAATCGTTGGTGGAAACCAAATTCGTTGTACGAGCACTTGATGCGTCGATCCACACGGACCAAGTCCTCGCCTCAAGCAGCCAACATCACTCTACGCGGCTGAGGCGAAATTCGAAAGTGGCTGTCGCAAGTGGACGGGTTGGCGACTGGTCAGCGGAGGCCAGCCAAGTCTTGCAGCGTGTGCCAGTTTGCCAGGCGGTCAGATTTCGCGTAGAGCAGCGTTTCGGACGGATTGCCGTCTTTGTCGAAGTGCTTGGCGAAGCGGCCTTCGCTGCGGGCAAAGTCGATGAAGTCCACGACAGCTCCGGTCTTGGGATTCTTGAACCAGTCTTCTTTGACGGCGGGATTGCCCTGGAGCGAGAGACACTTCTTGATTGTGTCCCCTTGGCGCGGATCGAAAAGCACTAGCGGGAACGCTCGTGTATCGACCGCGAGGCGGGCTTGCTCGGAAGCCATGTTGTCGGCGACGCCGTGTTCTGGCTGGCAGGTTGTGTAGCAGTTGATGATCGCCGGGCCGTCGAATTCCAATGCACCGAGCACCGCTTTGTAAAAGTGGTTGGTGTGGGCACAGGTCGTTTGCGCGACGTACGTCCGCGGGTGCATCATGGCGATCTGAGCGATCTCTTTGCGGCGTTCTTGTTTGCCGTCGTATTTCTTTCCGTGGAGACTCATCTTCGTATTTTGCCCGGTGTAGGTGGCGGTTGAGGCTTGGCCGCCCGTGTTGGAGTAGACCTGCGTGTCGAGCACAAACACTTTGATCGGCATGCCCGATGCGAACATGCGGGACAGCGATTGGAAGCCGATGTCGAACATGGCTCCGTCGCCGCCGATGCACCACAGCGGCTTGTCTTGCCAGCCCATTTGGTCCCAGCGGCTGCGCACACCCATCGCGTCGGCCGGGGCGTTCTCGAACAGCGAGTTCGTCCACGGCACGAGGTACGGGTTGTACGGATACGTCGAGGTGTAGCAGCCTGTTGAAAAATTCGTCCTTGGCTTGACGTGTGTGACAGGGCGCTATGATCTGCGACGTTGAGGGACTCGCGAGCAGGAGGAGTTGGGAATGGGGATGGGACATTGGCAGACGGAGCAGCAGCAGGAGTTTTGGATTGCGAC
>QWQF01000278.1 GCA_003669125.1 Planctomycetota bacterium | reverse complement strand
GCGGGACAATGGCAGGATGCGGTTTTTCGCGAACCGGCGGCCGCGTGTAATCGACATACGCCAGCATTCCGAACTTCACGTCCGGGTACTTCGGAGCGATCGCCGCTGCGATCCGATTGCACAGCACCATCAACCGATCGGCCTTCGCGACCGTTTGCAGCGACGGATCGAAATCCCCGGCATCGAACTTCGTGTCGTCCGACTCATCCCACGTCGCGCCGTCGTCGGGTGACAGCGACAGCGTTTTCGTCTCCGGTTCCTTCGCAAGTTTGTCGAGCAGCGTCTTCGTGATCGCCTCGGCCACCAGCGGGTGAGTCCACTTGACATAATGATCGTGTGGCTTGCCTCCGATGATCGCCTTGATTTCGGGATGTTGCGTGCGGAGTTCCTTGGGTACCGCGAACTCCAACGCATGTCCGGCCGAGAGTTCCATTCCGCCTAGCCGATTCCGCCGCGCGAAGTCGTTGTCGGAATACGTCAGGCTCCGATCAATCGTGTACGGCGCGGTCGAGACATCTTGCTCCTTGAGCGTGATCGTCTTCGAGATCGGCAACACTTCGCCCATCGCACTCGGCAAGAACCAGCGGCAGCCCAACTGATCGAGCAACGTGTAAACCGCGTAGCTCGTCGCGAGATCGCTCTCGCCGATCAGCCCAACCGCGTTGTTGCCAACGACGATTCGCAACCCTTGCTGATACTCGGCCTTCTTCGCCGGCAGCCCGAACTTCGCCGTCGCCAACTCACCGATCAAGATCGCGAAGCGCGCATCACCGGCCTTCGGAGCACCGACCTCGACGGGCAACTTCGCTCCCGACATCCGCTCGACGATGCCCACGAAATCGCGCACCGACTCACGCAACCGCCGCCGATTGTCTTCGGGCTTGAGCGTCCGCCAGACACCGGCCGGTTCCGGATTCTTCGTCGCGTCATCCCAGACACGCTCCGAAACAAACACCGCAGCACGCGGCTGACCGTCGGCGACGAGCGTCGTGTCGGCTCGAAGTTCCGAACTCAAGACGAGCCCGTTTGAGGTCACGCAAAGCACGAACAAAGCGAGATGAAAACCGCGCATGATGTTCCTCGTGGCGACGCAAAAGCAGATTGGGAATCACTTCACAACAGCGCTCTGAACGGTCAGCTTCCGCAGCCGATCCGGATTGGGTTCCGGCAGCCGCGACAGCGCACGTACTCCCGGAGTGCCGCTTGGCAGGCGAATCAGTTCGAGAGGTGGGTCGGAGAGGTCTTCGTGGTAGAAGCGGCTGCTCGGAAAGATGTCGGCCGGATAGGTGAAATTGTCGAGCATTGCGAGTGACACACACAGACTCGCACCGACCGCGCTTTCCAACATGCCACCGACCCAGCAAGGAATGCCGGCCGCTTGGCAGAGGTTGTGGACGGCGACGGCATTCGTCAGTCCGCCGATGCGGCCGGGCTTGATGTTGACGAAGCGGCAGCTCTTCAGCCGGATGGCAAGTTCCGCTTGCCGGACGTTGTAGACGCTCTCGTCGAGACAGACTGGCGTGCGAACTTGGCGTTGCAGCTCGGCGTGATCGACGACGTCGTCGTGGTTGAGCGGTTGCTCGTACATCGCGAGGTTGAACTCGTCCGCTTGCTGGAAGAGTTTCAAATCCGTGATCCGATAGCCGCTGTTGCAGTCGATGTGAATCGGATGCGTCGGATGCTGCTTGCGAACCGCCGCGAGCATCGGCAGATCCCAGCCGGGTCGGAATTTCAACTTGATGCGCGGGAAGCCGTTGGCGATCGCTTGTCCGATGCCGCTGAGCAATTCGTCGAGACTGTCCAGCACGCCGAAGTCGGCTCCGACGGCGACTTCGGTGCGCGTCGCGCCGAGCAACTCGTGCAGCGGCCGATTGTCGACGCGGCTCTTGAGCGCCCACCACGCCGTGTCGAGTGCAGCTTTCGCGAACGAGTTGCCTTTGAAGAGCGACAGCCGCTGCTGCAAGTCGGCACCCGACGTAACCTCCTTGCCGACAAGTTGCGGCGCGAGCCAATCACGGCAGAGCGAAAAAATGCCGCTGGCCCACTCCGGGCTGTAGCAGGGTGCGGCGAACGGAGCACTTTCGCCCCAGGCCTCGACCGAACCGCTGGTCATGCGGCAGAGGAGCGAGTCGATCGTTGCGTCCTCGCCGTAGGCCGTTCGCCACGGAGAAATCAGCGGCATCGCAACGTGAAACAAGTCGATGCGGTCGATGTGCATGGCTTACTTTTCTTCTTTCCAAAACTCGGCCTCGCCCTTTCTCACGGGCGAAGTTTTCACGGGTGGCTTGGCGGTGCCCGGCTTGTTCATCGACGACAGAGCCATCTCCAGCAGTTCGTCGTCGTCGGTTGCTTTTGGCTTGGCGAGAGTCGGTTTGACTGGCGGTGCGAGCTTCTTCTGCGGAGTGTCCGGAGGCCTCGATGTTCCGGGCCTCATGGAAAGTTTCGTAGCGATGACAGGCTTCTTCGCGGACGCGGTCCAGCCACAGGCGGGGCAGATGCCTTTGAAGTTCAATGCTTCACCGCACTCGTTGCACAGCGGGATCGGTTGACTCGCGTCGTCGAGCTTCGAGCCGCTCAGTGCGGACTTTTGTCCGAGTCCGGCTGGAGTCTTCACGGGCATCGGTTTGACTGGAAACTGAAGCGGCCTCGCACTCGCGGGTGCCGGCGCGACGGGCTTGGTAGCGGGGGCTGCAGCCTTCGACGCGGGCGATCCGGCGGCCGGTGTCAGCGACGGAGCCGTCCAGCCGGCTTGAGCGTCCTCGTCCGACGCGGTTTTCTTCGCAGCGGGTTTCGCGACCAGATTCTCTTGCCGAATGATCACAGTCTGAGCTTGCTTGCCGCTGGTGACGTCTTTGGCCGTGACCAGCACGCGGGCCTGTTCGTTGTAGGTGATCGTGACTTCGACGAGCGATTGCTCCGGCAGGTTCGGCGGCAGGTCTTCGACGATGCAGGTGCCGAGTTCGACGAACTGTTGATCGGCGATCGTACCGCTCTCGACGATGTGCAGGTTGACTCGCCGCTGGTTCGGGATGACGGTGCCGAATGTCTGCGTGATGGACGCCGGGAGTTCGCTGTTCTCCGGAATCAGGTAGTGCGGGACGCGGGTCTTCTTGCCGGTGGCGCGGATCAGGATGCCCAGCGCGCGAGCGTTGACGCTGCGCTGCTTGATCTTCTGGAGCTTCGCGGTTGCTTTGGGGCTGAGGATCGACATCGCGAAGTCGGCGTTGGTGAGCAACATGCCGGCGTAGTAGGTCGCTCCGTGCGAGATCGACTGGTCGGGCGACAACGACGTGTTGAGCGTGCGGAAACCCAACTCGTTGAGCGCCTTCTTGATCGCCGGCATGCGTGACGAGCCGCCGGTGGTCAGAATCGTGTCGCTCGGCTTGAGGCCGAACTGGTAGGCCTTCTGCAAATCGCGAGTGATGCTGACGGTGCGGGCGAGCAGCGGCTTCGTGAGCTTCTCGAACTCCGGCAGTTCGATTTGGTAGACCTTGCGATGCTTGCCGTGCGAGCAAGTCAGAGCCGCTCGCGGGCGGACGGTCAGCGAGCGTTTCGTGTTCTCGACCGCCATCGCCAGAAGCTGCATCGATTCAGGATCGGTGCGAGGGTCGTCACCGAACTCACGAGCGAAGCGGTCGCAGATCGCATTCGACAACGCTTCGTTCCAGTCGATGCCCCCCAGCTTCAAGTCGCCAGTGCTGGCGAGGACTTTGACTTCGTCCTTGTGATACTTCACCAGCGACAGATCAAACGTGCCGCCACCGAGGTCGTAGACCAGGATGCGTTGCTCGTCGGCCAACTCGGTGAACCACAGTCCTTCGCTGCCGAGCACGTAGCAGAGCGCGGCGGCGACCGGTTCGTTGATGATGTCGACTCGCTTGAGGCCGGCTTTGAAGCCCGCCTCGACCGTCGCCTGCCGCTGCCAGTCGCTGAACTGAGCCGGCACGGTGATGACCGCCTGCGTGATCGGGCCGATCTGCTCGGCGGCTGCGTCGAGCATCTTCCGCAGCACGAGCGCCCCGATATCGACTGGCGTGTACGTTTTCTTTTCGATCGTCCAAGTCTTGTTCGAACCGATGTAACGTTTGGAATTCTGCACGACGTGCGTCGGTTTGAGCACCGCGTTGCGCAGCGCCTCGGTCCCGACGACCACGTCCTTGCCATCGAACAGGACGATCGACGGCGTGGTCAGTTCCCCTTCTTGGTTGGGCAGCGTGACCGGCTCGCCGTGTTCATTGAGGTACGAGAGGCAGGAATACGTCGTGCCCAGGTCGATGCCAACGGCGTGAGTCTTCAGCATGATGTGCCCAAAAAGACCAAATGGAGTGCGAGAGGAATCTCGCTCGCGACCGGATCCGTAAACGGGCGGTCATGCTATCATCGCCCCAAACTGCTCACCAGCGGCGCGATTGCCGTTGCTGCGAAGCCAAGCCGACTGAGAGCTCCATGCCCGAACTGACCCCGTTTTTGGAAACTTTGCCACTCACGACCGACTGCCCGATGCTGACGGCGGATCTTCCGGGAATCGGTGGCGTCTTGAAGTCGCAGCCGGAGGACTTTGTCGTCGAGGAGATTCCCGCCTATCAACCCTGCGGCGACGGCGAGCATCTGTTTCTGTGGATCGAGAAGTCCGGCGTCCCGGCCGATCAACTCGGCCGGCACTTGGCGACGGCGCTGGGAATCACGTCGCGAGAACTCGGCATCGCGGGCCTTAAGGACACGCACGCGGTGACGCGACAGTTCGTTTCCGTGCCGCGCCGAGTGGAAAATCGTTTGAGCGCGATCGACACGGAGGGCATCCGACTGCTCAGCGCGATGCCGCATCAGAACAAGCTGCGGACGGGGCACCTGCGCGGCAATCGGTTTCAGGTGCTCGTGCGCGAGCCAGTCGGTTGGACGCCCTCGTCCGACCGAACGGACGGGGGTGTCCATTCTGCGTCGGCACAAGCCATTGCCGATCGGCTGCGGCAAACGGGAGTTCCGAATTACTACGGCTCGCAACGCTTCGGCAACAAGCACAGCACGCTCAAGCTGGGCATCAAGCTGCTTACGGAAGCAGGTACCGGATCGGACACGAAAGCTGGAAAATCAAATCGCCACTTCCTGCATCGGCTGGCGTTGTCGGCCACGCAGTCATGGCTGTTCAACAACGTCCTGGCCGAGCGGCTTCAAGAGGGACTGCTTGATCGCGTGTTGCTCGGCGACATCATGCAGAAGTGCGAGTCGGGGGGCCTCTTCGATGTGCGCGATGTCGCGGTCGAGCAACCGCGATTCGAGGCTCGCGAGACAGTCATCACCGGACCGATGTTCGGGCCGAAGATGAAACCCACTCTGCACGAACCGGCCGTTCGTGAGCAGCGAGTGCTCGCAACGGCAGGATTCACGCTCGATAGCTTCCGCCGCTTCGGCCAGTTGGCTGAGGGGACACGCCGACCGCTGCTCATCTGGCCGGGAGACTTGCAAGTCCGCGCAACGGACGATGGCCTGCTGTTTGAATTCAGTCTCCCCTCCGGAGCGTACGCGACCGTCGTGCTTCGCGAGTTCATGAAGAACGACGAACTCAGCGGAGAATGACCAATCGCTGCCGCTTCCGATCCGCCCCGGATCGGGGCTATGCTGTTCGCGCGGTTGATGTGCCGCCCCCACCGTTTCATCCCCCCGAACTCAGGAGACCTGCCATGAAATTGACCGCGCTGTCCTGCCTCGCCGGTGCCGTGTTGCTCGCCGGAGTGTTCGCGTCGGCCGAAGAGAAAAAGCCCGCCGCGAAAACTCCGCCGCTGCTCAAGCACGAGATGAAGTCGCTGACCGGTAAGAAGGTCGATCTCGCCAAGTACAACGGAAAAGTGTTGCTGATCGTCAACGTCGCCAGCGCCTGCGGAGCGACTCCGCAGTACAAGCCGCTCGAAGTGTTGCACGAGAAGTACAACGAGAAGGGCTTGGCGGTGCTCGGCTTCCCCTGCAACCAGTTCGGCGAACAAGAGCCGGGCAGCGATGCCGAGGTCGCCGACTTCTGCCAGAAGAACTACGGCGTGAAGTTCGACATGTTTTCGAAGGTCGACGTCAACGGCGACAAGGCCGCCGACCTCTTCAAGCAGCTCACGTCGAAAGACGCGTTCGCCAAGGACGCTGGTCCCGTGAAGTGGAACTTTGAGAAATTCCTCGTCAGCAAAGAGGGCAAAGTCATTGCCCGCTTCCGCACCGGGGTCGAACCGGACTCGGACGAAGTCGTCAAAGCGATCGAAGCCGAACTGGCAAAGTAGTCGTCCTCACCAGAAGCCCGGCATCTTGAAGATGTCGGGCTTCTTCGCGCTCGGCGTGAGTCCCCCGATTCCGTCGCTCGTCCGACCGAAGGTCTCCCATGCAATACCCGACGACCGCACGTGGTTCGCGAACTCAACGTCGTCTCCTGGCGCTGATCGGATTGAGTATTGCCGTTCTGATCGTCTGGACGCGCGAGCAGGCTGACTCGCAAGAGTCGCCAAGGTTTGATGCTGCTTCGGTCGAATTCTTCCAAACGAAAGTGAAGCCGCTGCTGGAATCTCGCTGCTTCGAGTGTCACGGGCCGGAGGCAAAAAAACTCAAAGGCGGGCTGAGCCTCGCATCGCGAGCCGACGTGCTGCGCGGTGGCGATTCCGGAGCGGCGATCGTGCCGGGGAAGCCGGCCGAAAGCTTGCTCGTCAAAGCGATCAACTACGTCGATTTCGAGATGCCCCCCAAGTCCCGACTGCCGGAAGGGGAAGTCGCGATTCTCACCGAATGGGTCAAACGCGGCGCGCCGTGGAGTGCCAGCAAGAACGACCCCGCACGCGATCTCAAACCGGAAGCGTTCCCATTGGCGGAACGCAAAGCCAAGCATTGGGCGTGGAAACCGGTCGCGCACGTCGAACCGCCGAAAGTACGTCAGCCTTTCCAGGCGGACCCGAACGTGAACTCGGCTACGTTTCGCGACTCGGATGCCGTCGATCAATTCATTCTGGCCAAACTCGAAGAGTACGGCCTGTCGCACGCCGCCGCCGCTGACCGTCGCACGCTGCTGCGGCGAGTTTACTTCACGCTCATCGGCCTCCCGCCAACTCCCGCCGAGGCCGACGAGTTCGTCGCGGACAAAGCTCCGACGCGCGAGGCCCTCGCGCGAGTCGTCGATCGCTTGCTCGACTCGCCGCACTTCGGAGAACGCTGGGCGCGGCATTGGCTCGATCTGGTCCGCTACGCCGAAACGCTCGGCCACGAATTCGATTACCCGCTGCATCACGCGCACCAGTATCGCGATTACGTGATCCGCGCGCTCAACGCGGACGTGCCGTACGACCGCTTCGTCGTCGAACACATCGCGGGGGATTTGTTGGCAAGTCGAGAGTCGAGAGTCGAGAGTCGAGAGCAGGACAAGAATGTTGCGGTTCCCTCTCGTCTCCATCCCGCCGATGGCTACAACGAATCCATCCTCGCCACAGGTTTCTGGTTTCTCGGCGAGGACAAGCACGCTCCGGTCGATGCCAAAGGGGAACAAGCGGCGCGGATCGACAATCAACTCGACGTGTTCACGAAAACGTTTCTGGGTCTGACGGTCGCGTGCGCGCGGTGTCACGATCACAAGTTCGATGCGATTTCGACGCACGACTACTACGCCTTGTGCGGCTTCTTGCAGAGTTCACGACGGCAGGCGGCGTATCTCGATCCCGGCGGCAAGATCGACGCGGCCGTCGCGTCGTTGGGCCAGTTCTCTCCGGCCATGCAGAAACAACTCTTGGCGGACGAGCGACGCAAACAGGAAGAACGTCAGCCAAGCTCGGTGGAAAAGAATCGCGAGGCAGTGAAGTTGCTGCTCGCGGCCCGCGAAGTCTTGAACGGGACGCCAACTCCTGCGGACGAAGAACATCTCAATCGTCGTCGACAACGGCCGGACGAAGTGTTCGAAGACTTTGAGTCCGACCGCTACGCGAAGTGGAAAGTCGAAGGTGCGGCGTTTGCGAAAGGCCCGGCAGAGGGCGGTTATCCCAATCAAAACCCGGTCAGCGGCTTTGAGGGAAAACGGCTGCTGAACTCGTGGATTGGCGACGACAATCTCACCGGAAAACTCACATCGCAGCCGTTCACAATCGCCCATCGCTCGATCACGTTCCTGATCGGCGGAGGCGATCATCCAGGAAAGACTTGCTTCCAGTTGCGAGTGGATGGCCAAGTTGTGCGGACGGCCACAGGCCGCAACAACGAAAAGCTCGAACCCTCCTCGTGGGACGTCAGCGAATGGCAAGGCAAGCCGGGGACGCTGGAGGTGATCGACGACCAAAAGGGAGGTTGGGGGCACATCAACCTGGACCAGATCGTCTTCACGAACTCATCGGCGAGTACGTCGTACAAACGTCCGCCGGAGGTTGTGGCTCGTGAGCGAATGATCTCTTTCGCGAAGTTGCGGGATGTGTTGAGGATGCTTGAAAGCGATGAAACCAAGTCGCCGTCTCATCCGTTGTGGTTGTGGCGCGAGTTGAGCGCTCTGCCGACCGAGTCGAAGCAGGAGGAGTTGGCCGCTCGCAAACGGCAACTGGCCGAGCGTCTGAACGCGGAGCAGCAGCGAGCCGAGACGGCTCAAATGGCATCGCCCCTCTTCGAAGATTTTTCCAAAGCGACGTTCGTCGATCAGCAGCATCCGGGCACGAAGAACTCCGTGCCGCACGGTGACGCCGAACATCGCTGGTTCACCACCGGTTGGTCGTTCGGGCTCGATCCGCGAATTGGGGATTACTTCAGACTCGATGAACTGCTCAAGGTTGGACCGAGCACGGCGAGGTCCGACGCGCCGGACGTCTCGCTTCTGCCGACCGACGGCCTGGTTCACAGCGGGTTATGGCCGCATCGGCTGCGCGGCGTATTGCGGTCGCGGACCTTCACGATCACGCACCCGCAGATCCTGTATCGCGTGGCCGGCAAGAACGCACGCATTCGGTTGATCCTCGACGGCTATCAGATGATGGACTTCAGCGGCCTGCTGTTCAGTGGAACGACGTTCGAGGTCAACACGGACGGCCAATGGATTTGGCATCGGCAGGCGGGCGATCTGCAAAACCATATCGGCCGCCGAGCGTACATCGAATTGATCGACGACGGCGACGGCTGGCTCGCCTGCGACGAAATCCGCTTCAGCAACGGCGGTCCCGAACCGGTCGCGATCCCACATCGAAATCATGCCGTGGTGCTGGCGGACGAATCCGTCACTTCGTTGGAGTCGCTCGCCAATCGGCTCGCCCCCTTCGTGACGTTTTCAAAATCCGTTCCGGCGCACTTGCTCGCGGAGTTCGTTCAGAATTGGAAGCGAGTGAACGAATCCGTTCCGGACCCGATGCGTGCGATCGCCATCGCCGACGGCAATGCCGTGGATGAGAACGTCTTCATTCGCGGCAGCCACAAGAACCTCGGTCCGGAAGTGGGCCGGCGAAACCTCGATGCGCTGGATGGCATCGACCAGTCCATCGTCGATCGCGAGTCCGGCAGCGGCCGGTTGCAGTTGGCTCTGCGCTGGATCGACGCGAAGTCGAATCCGTTCGTGCCGCGAGTCGCCGTGAATCGCGTCTGGCATCACCTGTTCGGCCGAGGCATCGTCGAAACGGTCGATAATTTCGGAGTGCTCGGCAAAGAGCCGACGCATCCGGAGTTGCTCGATCATCTCGCGGAGACATTTGTCGCCGACGGCTGGTCACTGAAGCGATTGATCCGCCGCATCGTGCTGACGAACACCTGGCAGATGGCGAGCGGATCGAAGTCCGTACCGCGACCGTCAGACAGCGGCCCGAACGCCGACGAGATCGATCCGCAGAACCTCTGGCTGCCCCGCGCCCCGATCCATCGACTCGAAGGAGAAGCGATCCGCGACTCGATGCTGCTGATTGCCGGCCGCTTGAATCGGCAAACGCTTGGCCCGTCTGTGCCAGTCCACCTGACGCCGTTCATGCAAGGCCGAGGCCGACCCGGCAACAGCGGGCCGCTCGACGGCGATGGGCGGCGCAGCATCTACACATCGATCAATCGCAATTTTCTTTCGCCGATGATGCTGGCCTTCGACACGCCGATCCCGTTCACGACCATCGGTCGCCGCAACGTCTCGAACGTTCCGGCTCAGGCGTTGATCCTGATGAATGACCCGTTCGTCCTCGACATGTCGAAACGCTGGGCCGAACGCTCTCTGAAGGAGATCGCCGATCTCCAGCCGGAGCAACGCATCGAGCGACTGTACCTCGAGGCCTTCACACGCTCGCCGACCGCCGCCGAACAAACCGAGGCTCTCGCGTTCCTGCTGGAACAAGCGAAGTCGTACAACCTCCCCGCCGACGGCTGGTCCAAGCACGTTCAAGTCTGGACCGACCTCTGCCATGTGCTGTTCAATGTCAAAGAGTTCGTGTTCGTGAAATGACAAGAGGATGAGAGCATGCACTGCCGACGCTTTTTGACTCGACCGCAGACTCGACGCGAGATGCTGCAAGCGTGTGCCAGCGGCTTCGGAACCGTCGCGATGGCGTCATTGTTGAATGAGCCAGCGTTTGGTGCGGAGGCGACTTCGGCAAGCGAGAAGAATCCGTTCGCCGCCCGCAAGCCGCACTTCGATGCGAAGGCAAAGTCGGTCATCTTCTTGTACATGGACGGCGGCGTCTCGCAGGTCGATTCGTTCGATCCGAAGCCGCGGCTCGATGCGGAGAACGGCAAGCCGTTCGGGATGAAGATCGAGAAGACGCAGTTCAACAACATCGGCAACACGCTGGCCAGTCCGTGGAAATTCAAGCAGTACGGCGAGAGCGGCATCCCAGTCAGCGATCTGTTTCCGCATGTCGGTCAGCACGTCGATAAACTGGCGGTCGTGAGGTCGATGACGTCGCAGTTCCCGGAGCACACGAACGCGAACTACTTCCTGCACACCGGCCACGGTCAGCAAGGCCGGCCGAGCATGGGGGCGTGGGTCGGCTACGGACTCGGCACCGAATGTCAGGATTTGCCGGGGTTCGTGGTGCTCAACGGTGGACTGATCCCGCCGGGTGGACTCGACAATTTCAACAGCGGGTTCCTGCCGGCGAGCTTTCAAGCCAGCGTGCTCGGCGCGAGCGATCCGCCGGTCGCAAACATCAAACGAGCGGAACCGACGGCCGAGTCGCAGCAACGCAAGCTCGATTTGATGCGGCGTCTGGATCGCAAACTGCTGGAACAAACCGGCCCGGTCGATGCGCTCGAATCGGCGATCGCGAATTACGAACTTGCTGCGCGGATGCAGATGGCGGTGCCGCAACTCATGGACCTGTCGAACGAGACCGAGGCGACGCAGAAGGCGTACGGCATGCAAGCCGACTTCGGCAACACCCGCACCTTCGGCCGTACCTGCTTGCTGGCCAGACGGCTGGTCGAGCGGGGCGTGCGATTCATCGAGCTGACTTGTCCCGGCGGTAACGGCGACCGCTGGGATCAGCACGCTGGTCTGAAAGATGGACACACCAAGAACGCGCTGACGGTCGATCAACCGATCGCCGCACTGCTGGCCGATCTCGCGCAGCGCGGATTACTCGACAGCACGCTCGTTGTCTGGTCGGGTGAGTTCGGACGAACTCCGTTCGCGCAAGGCAGCGACGGTCGCGATCACAACCCGTTCGCGTTCTCGATCTGGATGGCTGGCGGCGGCATCAAGGGAGGCATGACCTTCGGGCAGACCGACGAGTACGGTTACAAGTGCGTCGAGAATCGACTCGAAATGCACGACCTGCACGCCACGATGCTGCATCTGTTGGGTGTCGATCACACGAAGCAGACGTTCCGCTTCAGCGGCCGTGACATGCGGTTGACCGACGTGCATGGCCACGTCGTGAAAGAAATTCTCGCGTAGCCAAGTCCATTGGCGATCGTGGCTACTCAGCCAGAAATCGTTTGCCAACCGCCACCATCAGCACTGGCGAGCGCGGCCAGATTGACTCGCAGCGTTTGCAGACCGTCTGCTATCGAACACGCGGGAGACGTTCGCTGCTCGATGGCCGCCAAAAACTGATCGGCTTGCCGGACAAACAGCGTGTCGCGTTCCAGCGGAGCGATGCGTTCTTCCTGCCAGTCAGCTCCCGGAGCCGTCAGCCAACTCAAGCGATTGAGATGCGATTCCCAGCGGATCGTGCCACGTTCGCAGACGATCGTCAGCGTGAATTCGTTCGGAGCTTGATGCTGATTGAGGCTGTAGCTGGCCAGGACTCCACCGTGCCGAGCCAGCAGATGCACGGTGTCCTCGACGGCGACTCCTTCGAGCACCTGATGCGCGGCGTCCGCGACCAAACGCTCGACGGGACCGAGCAGCCACTCGCCCGCGTTGATGACATGCGTCAGTGCGTCTTGAATCGCACCGCCGCCGGTCGCTCGGTCGGTGTAGTAAATCTGGCGATACGCCGGGCGGTACGTCGGGAAGTGCTGACCGGAGACGGTGATCAATTCGACCGGCCGGCCGAAGCGTCCGTCTTGCAGCGCCGTCCGCATCGCGACCAGCAGCGGATGACTGCGATAAACGTAGGCAACTCCGGCGATCAAACCGCGATCGCGCACGATCTGTTGCAGGCGTTCGATACCGTCCGTTGATGTGCTCAACGGTTTTTCGATCAACAGATGCAAGCCATGCTCGGCGAGTTGCGTGGCGATCGCGATGTGCAGGTGAGCCGGGACCGCCACAACCGCAACCGTCGGTTGGGTGGCGAGCGCCTCATCGAGACTGGCGAAACCGCGGACGCTGTATCGCTCGGCAATCGTTTGACGCAGTGCGGCGTTGACCTCGACGAAGACTGCCTCGGCTCGGCCAGTCGCGAGGAAGCATCGCAAATGCCGCTCACCGATCGAGCCGACGCCGACGACAAGCAATTTGTGAATCGTGTGGGTCATCAGGCTGTGCGTCGGATTTGAAATTCGGGTAACCACGCTCGACAGAGCGTGGTTACAGGCTTGGTCGCTCACTGGTCACGCCCAGCGGGGCGAAGCGTTTTTGAATGTCGTCGAAGCCATTTTTCAGCAGCAGAATGTCGGCGCTGTGGCAGAGGAATCGGCCACCGAGACTCAGCACTTCTTGAGCGTGCTCGATGTTGAAGATCGGCATGCCCCAGTTCTTGCCATGTTTTTGCACGGCGGCTGAGACTTTGCGCATCGCGTCCTTGATCAATTCGTGATTCATCTGGCCGGGGATGCCACTGAGAATGCTGAAGTCACCGGGGCCGAAGAAGATGATGTCTACGCCGGGGACGGCGGCGATCTCGTCCACTTGAGCCAGCGCGCTGGGGTCTTCGATTTGGATGACGATGAAGGTCTGCTCGTTGGCCGCCTTGAGATACTCGACCAGCGGCATCAGGCAGTACGGGTTGTCGGGATTGGCGGCGTCGATTCCGCGCTGGCCCATCGGAGCGAACTTCGACCAGCGGACCACTTCGCGAGCCTCGGCCGCATTGTCGCAGCGCGGGTACATGATGCCGGTCGCGCCCGCTTCGAGGATGCGGCCCATCCGCATGAACTCCCCTTTGGCGGGCCGGACCATCACGTCGGACACACCGACGCGAGTCGCTCGCAGCAGCGTGTTCGCGGTCTCGACGCTGTGGTGATGATGCTCCAGGTCGAGCCAGATACCATCGAAGCCCATCAAGCTGGCCATCTCGAAGATTGACGGATCGGAGTAGTGAATTGTCGTGAGCAGAACGGGCTGATTCTTGCTGAGCTTGGCTTTGATTCGGCTGGTTCGCATGGTGGGTCCGTCTTGGCGTGAAAGTTTACGAGGGGGTTTCCATAACGACGGCGACACTCGCACCGGCGCTCACGGTCGGAAACGTTTGCAACACGATGACGACGCCAGTGTAGCGGGACTCGATTCGTTCAACACGTTGGCCGAGCACGTCGCAAACCGTCCCGATGAGATCGCCGACTCGCACGCGTTGACCAAGCGTCACGGTCGGTTCAAAGTAGCCGTCGCGCGGCGATGGATGATTGATTTGCATGTGTCCCGCACCCGGTCGATGGTCTTCGACGATTTGCGGCGGACGCGGGATGTTCGGCGAACCGTTGAGCAGTCCCAGTTCGATCATCACGTTGCGGCAGCCGCAAACGTAGGCGTCGATGCCGGCCGGATCGCAGCGGCCTCCGCCGAGGTACTCGCAATAAATCGCCGGCACGTTCGCATCGCGAGCGACCGACAGCGAGCGGCCATTCAAATTTGGATCGGTGCCCCAGACGACATCCAATCCGAAAACTTGAGCCATCCGTCGTTGAGCCGCCAGCACGTTTGGATCGGAATGCAGCGTGTAGCCGCTCAGTGGCAGCACCGTGTACGCGGTCCCGCCGGTGTGCAAGTCGATGTAAAAGTCTGCTGACCGAATCAACTGCGACAGTGCGAACGCCACTTGCTCGGTGAGACTGCCGTCCGCGCGACCGGGACAGGTTCGAGCGAGATCCTTACCGTCTTCGCCGGTACGTCGTCCCAAGCGAAACGCGGATTCGTTGACGACCGGCACGAGCGTCAGCTTGCCGCGCAGCGCTCGCGGATCAATCTCCGTGATCAATCGACGGACGGCGGCCATCGGCTCGAATTCGTCACCGTGGACTCCGGCCGTGATCAGCAAGTGCGGTCCCGGTTGTTGTCCGACAATCTCGCGCGTTTGCAGATTGATCATATTGTCCGTGCTTCGCGCCGCGCGGCGATCGGCCAGATGGCTTCGACCTTGTCCCCGCGAGTGGCATAAATGCGGTCGTAGAGACTCACGTTCGGGTCGCAATGCGGCACGATGAACTCGATTCGGTCGCCGATCCGCGGCAACTTCGCGCCGGGTTCGAGCGTCAGAATTCCGAACTCGTCGCCACCGCGGTTGTAGTTCAGTCCCGGCCAGCCCTTCGCTTCCGGCTTCCAATTGGTCGTCGTATCGAGCGCCTTCGTGCCGGCGTCAACGGAAACTCGGTCGGGATGCGTCGCGTTCACGACGGTCGCCAGCACGGTCAGGCTGTGTTGGAAGTCGGAGTAATTCTCGCCGCTCGTCTTGCCGCCGATGCGGCGATAGTCGATGTCCATGAAGACGTACGAGCCGACTTGCAGCTCGGTCACGCCGTCGACCGTGCTGTCGATGTTGTACGTTCCGGTGCTGCCGCCGGAGAGGATGTCTGCATCGAAGCCGGATTTATTCAGCAACTCGCGCGTCGCGACGGATTTCCCCATCGCTTCACGCGACGACTTCTCGCGAGCTTCCCAACCAACGACGTGTGAGGCGTGTCCAGCGTACGACTGCACTCCGCGAATGTGCAACCGCTTGTGCTTGGCGATGAACTGCGCCAGTTCCAGCGCCGGCTGTCCCGGCAGAATGCCGGTGCGACGGTCGCCGATGTCGACATCGACCAGCACGTCAACATCGACTCCTGCAGCGGCGGCGGCTTGTGACAACAACTCGATTTCCAGCGGATGCCCGACCGACAGCATCGTTGTATTCTCGCGCTTCACGAGCGCGATCATGCGTGCGATCTTCGCCGGTTCGACGATCGGCGAGGTCAGCAGAACGCCGGTGATGCCCGCCGCGACGAGTGCTTCCGCTTCGGGAACCGTGGCCGCGCAAATGCCGAGTGCTCCGGCCGCCATCTGTCGCTTGGCGATCTCCGGGCACTTGTGAGTCTTCGCGTGCGGCCGGAAGCCGCGACCGGACTTGCGGCAGTGCTCGGCCATCGACTTCACGTTGGACTCGAACGCCTCGAGATCGACCAGCAGCGCCGGCGTTGGAATGTTGGCTTTGGTGAGATTCGTGGGATCAAGGTTCTCGGCGAAGGTCACAGTATTCTCCCAGTGGGTGAGCAGTCCGGCAGCGACACCGGCGGCAAGGAATTCTCGGCGATTCACAGGCATGATGGCAACTCCTGAGCAACTCCGGTCAGCGGCAGCGAGCGATTCATAATCGTTGTCGGACGCCGGTCCAACGGCCAGCCGGTGACATGCTCGTTGCCGTCCTTGAGGTTTCACGCCGGGGCTTCAACAATGCCGCGCTTGTGGTTCCAACGGACGAGAGTCTGCGGTCCGTTGGTTTTCGGAAAAGGAGTTGACGGGTGGCTTCGGGAGCAATATCGCCGGATCGACCGCGCGGCATGATCGGCGAGAGCCCTGCGATGCGCGAGGTTTACTCGCTGACTCGGCGAGTGGCCGCGTCGTCGGCGACGGTGCTGCTGACCGGAGAAACGGGCACCGGCAAGGAACTGGTCGCTCGTGCCGTCCACGAACTCAGCCCGCGAGCCAGCGGCCCGTTCGTTCGCGTGAATTGCGGAGCGCTCAGCGAATCGCTGCTGGAAAGCGAACTCTTCGGGCACGTCAAAGGGGCGTTCACCAACGCCTTCGAGAACCGCACCGGCCGCTTCGAGGCGGCGCACGGCGGCACGATCTTTCTCGACGAGGTCAACTCGATGACCCAGACGCTGCAGGTCAAACTGCTGCGCGTGTTGCAAGAGCACGAGTTCGAGCGAGTCGGAGACAGCCGCACGATCCACGTCGATTGCCGCATCGTCGCCGCCACCAACCGTGACCTGCTGCAAGAAATCGAAAAAGAGAAATTCCGCGAAGACCTCTATTACCGGCTGAACGTCGTCTCGATTTATCTCCCCGCGCTGCGCGAACGGCTCGACGACGTCCCGCGCCTGGTCGAGTATTTCATCGAGGACTACGCCGACGAAAACAACCGCGTGCCCCCGAAGGTTGCAGCCGAGTTTGTCGCGTACCTGCAACGCTACGTCTGGCCGGGCAACGTCCGCGAACTGCAGAACTACATCGAGCGTGCCATCGTGCTGGCACCCGGCGACACACTGACTGCCGACTTGTTGCCGCCGCATGTGCGCGGCCTCGCCCCCATGCGCATGAGCCGCCCGCAAGCCACCGACTTGCACAAGATGGCGACCGAACTTGTCACCACCAGCATCCTGCAAGCCGGCCCCGACGCCGCCGACCTGCACGAACGCGCCGTCGCCCTCGTCGAACGCGAGGTCATCCTGCAAGTCCTCCGCTCGTGCCAGGGGACGCAGACGAAGACCGCTGAGCGGCTCGGCATCAACCGCAACACGCTGCACAAGAAAATCAGCGACTACCATTTAGAGTCGGAAGCTCGCTGATCAGTGCGATTTTTGGCGAAGCGCGTCGCGCAGTCACTCAGGAGACCAACGATGAATCGAATTGTCTTGGTGGTGGCCTTCGTCGTACGGGCATCGTTCTTCAGCCAATCGCTGATTGCCGCTCCACCAGAGATCACGGCCACGTTTTCAATTGTCGCGGTTGATCCAGAAAACCACGTTTGCGGAGCGGCGGTCGCCAGCAAGTACCCGGCGGTCGGCAAGGTCGTGCCGTACGTCCGAGCCGGTGTCGGCGCGTTTTGCACTCAGCATCATCACGTCCCGAAGTGGGGCGAGCCGGCGCTCGATCTGCTGCAAGCTGGCAAGCGGCCGGCAGCGGTGATCGCCGAGTTACTCAAGGATGACAAGTCGCCGGAACTCCGTCAGTTGGCGATCATCGACATGCACGGCCAGGCGGCGGTTCACAACCCGACGCAAGCCCCCGAAGGGAGCCGCTACTGGGGAGCGATGACCGGTCGCTTCTATTGCTGCCAAGGCAATACGCTCACTGGCCGAGCCGTCATCACCGAGGTGGCCCGTGCCTACGAGGAGACGGAAGGGAGCCTCGCCGATCGTTTGATGGCCGCGCTCATCGCGGGTGACTGCGCAGGAGGCGATCATCGCGGCCGACTCGCCGCCGGCATTCGCGTCGCGAAGACTGACGTCGAAGGACATTGGCTCGCGCTGGACGTCGACAAGAGCGACGATGCGGTTGTCGAACTCGCGAAGAAGTACGCGGAAATTAAGCACGACGCGAAAGGCTCCTGGCGTGGAGCCAAACTCCCGTTCCAACACCCTTGCCCCGATCGCCCAAAGTTGTCGGCTCCGAACAACCCCTGAGCCTTCCTGCGATTCGTCACGCGCTGATGGGCTGAAGCTCGAACGGATCATCTTCGCGAACGGCACACCAAAACGTCGGTGGCAGGGCGGATGCGAGCTTCGGGAAGTGGCGGTCAATCAGCTTGGAGTTCGCCAACTGCGCGAGGTTTTTGAGCGGCGGTAACTCGGCCGACTTCAGCAACACGAATTGGTTCGCGGGCCAGCGGATTGCAACCCAGGCGGCGAGTGAGTCGCTGGTGACCTCCCAAGTGTGAGGCAGTGCCGTGCCTTGTTCGGCGTGTGATTCCTCGATGCTGACGAAGGCCGTCAAGTCGAGCAGTGGGACTCGGCCGCGCGACCATGCCGACTCGGCGGCGGCGCGGTTCGACACGAGTTCCAGCTCTGGCATCAGCGTCAGCAGCAACCGTTGATTCAGCCGGATCGAATCCATCGCCAACCAGTGCGACTGCTCTTCGTCCAGGGCATGATGCTCATGCCAGCGACGCACGAGGTCGGCCGCATCACCACCACCGCAGACGAGCAACGGCCCATTGTCGCCCAGCATTTTGATCACTGACCGCAGCCGATCTGGCAGGTCGGCGAGATCCAGCAGACTGCCGCCGAGTTTGAGGACCGTGACACCCATCCGACGAAACTCAGTCGATGATCTTGTTGATGCCGTACTCGACGATGCCGCGAGCGCCGGCGGATTTCAGGGCCGGGATGATCGTGCGGACCAGCGACTCATCGACGATCGTGTTGACGTCCACCCAATCGGGGTCCGACAGCGACGAGACCGTCGGCATTTGCAGTGCGGGAAGTTGCTTGAGTACTTTTTCAAGATCGGCGCGGCGGACGTTCATCATCAGGCCGACTTTGCCCTCGGCGTTCAGGCAGCCGGCGAGCATCAGCGCGATGTTGTCGATCTTGTTTCGCTTCCACGGATCGGCAGCGGCGGACTTGTTGGCGATGAACCGCGTTGTGCTCTGCAACAACTCTTCGACGATTCGCAGGTTGTTGGCTCGCAACGAACTGCCGGTTTCGGTGACTTCAACAATCGCGTCGGCCAGCTTCGGTGGCTTGACCTCGGTCGCGCCCCAACTGAATTCGACCTTCGCGGTGACACCGTGCTTTGCGAGGTAGCGCGTCGTCAGGCCCACGACTTCGGTCGCGATCCGTTTGCCTTGCAGGTCTTTGACCGTCTTCACCGGCGAGTCATTCGGCACGCACAGCACCCAGCGCACCGGGTTGCGGCTGACTTTGGAAAACATCAGCTCACAGATTTCGGTGACATCGGCATTCGTCTCTTGAATCCAATCGAATCCTGTGATGCCGGCGTCGAGGACACCCTCTTCGACGTACCGCGCCATCTCTTGAGCGCGGATCAACATGCACTCGATTTCTGGGTCGTCGATCGTCGGGTAGTAACTCCGCGATTGAAACTTGATGCTGTACCCCGCACGCTGAAACAGCGCGGCGGTCGCCTCTTGCAGGCTGCCGGCGGGAATGCCGAGCTTGAGCACTTTTGAATTGCAGTCGGACATGGAAACCTCGAGAGCATTTTCAACGCAAAGGGACGAAGGCTGAAAGAAACCAGAGGCTCGGTTGAAATCGCTCTCTGGCTTGGTGTGACTTCGCGGCTCTGCGTTGAAGATTATTATTTCTTGTAGACCACCTTCGGGTCGAAGACTCGGTCGCCGACGACCGAGACGATTCCGCTCGCCGGGTCGATACGGCGGAAGAAGCAGCTTTTGTAGCCTTCGTGGCAGGCGGCTCCGCCGATTTGATTCACCTTCACGAGCAGCGTGTCGGCGTCGCAGTCGTAGTAGATTTCTTTCAACTCTTGGACGTTGCCGCTCTCTTCGCCCTTTCGCCAAAGCTTTTGACGACTGCGACTCCAGTAGCAGACGCGGCCGGTTTGCAGCGTTTCCTGGTACGCCGCCTGGTTCATGTAGGCAAGCATCAGTACGTCGCCCGTCACGAGGTCTTGGGCGATGACGGGGATCAATTCGGCTTTTGAAAAGTCAGGACCGTCGGACACAGGGTGGCTCCAGAGGGCGGAAGTCGGAACGCCGGGCATTCACTCCGAATTCCGACTTCCTTACAGATACTCGTTGATGATGTTCTCGATCAGTTCCTGACGGCCGGAGGCGTTCGGGTCGGCGTTGCCTTTTGCGAGCATGTATTTCTCCAGCTCGGCGAAGCCGACTTTGCCGTCTTCGATTTGCTTGCCGATGCCGGCGTCGTAGCTGCTGTAGCGCTGTTTGACCAGGTCGGACAAGATGCCCTCCTTGCGGATCGCGGCGGCGATCTTCAGGCCGCGAGCGAACGCATCCATGCCGCCGACGTGGGCGTAAAACAGGTCGAGCGGTTCGAATGATTCGCGGCGGACTTTAGCGTCGAAGTTGACGCCGCCGGGTGCGAGGCCGCCCTGCTTCATGATGACCAACATGCACTGCGTTGTGAGGTAGATGTCGGTCGGGAACTGGTCGGTGTCCCAGCCGAGCAGCAAGTCGCCGGTGTTTGCGTCGATGCTGCCGAGTGCCCCTTGGATCGAGGCGTATTCCAGCTCGTGCATCATCGTGTGGCCGGCGAGCGTCGCGTGGTTCGTCTCGATGTTGAGCTTCACGATTCCTTCGAGGCCGTTCGCGCGGATGAAGTTCAGGCACGCGGCGGCGTCGTAATCGTACTGATGCTTGGTCGGTTCCTTCGGCTTGGGCTCGAACAGAAACTGCCCTTTGAAACCGATCTTCTTGGCGTGGTCGTGAGCCATGTGCATGAACTTAGCGAGGTGATCGAGTTCGCGTTTCATGTCGGTGTTGAACAGATTCATGTAGCCTTCGCGGCCACCCCAGAAGACGTAGTTCTCGCCGCCGAGTTCGTTTGTGACTTCGATCGCCTTCTTCACCTGAGCGGCTGAATACGCGAAGACGTCGGCGTTGCAGCTTGTCGCCGCTCCGTGCATGAATCGCGGGTTCGAGAACAGGTTGGCCGTGCCCCACAGCAGCTTGATGCCGGTCTTGGCCTGAGCCTCTTTGAGCTTTTCGGCAACGGCATCGAGATTCTTGTTCGACTTGGCGAGGTTCGCGCCTTCCGGAGCGACGTCGCGGTCATGGAAGCAATAGTACGGCGCGCCGAGCCGGGAGATGAAATCGAACGCGACGTCCACTCGGCTGAGTGCATTCTTCAGCGAGTCACTGCCGTCGTCCCACGGACGCAGCATCGTGCCGGGGCCGAACGGGTCCGAGCCGGTCCCTCGGAACGTGTGCCAGTAGCAGACGGCGAAGCGGAGCCAGTGGCGCATCGAGCGGCCTTCGACGACCTTGTTTTCGTCGTAGTGCTTGAAGGCCAACGCTCCCTTTTTAGCTTTCGGATCGAAGGGGATTTTGGCGGGAACGTTTGGAAAGTAACTGCTCTTGGCCATGAGTTGCTCGGCTGTGTTGCGGATTGTTCGGGTGGTTTTCGCGACAGCGGCCACGACCGGTCGCCGCGCGGTTCGGCAGGGTAACGGGCATCGATCCGTTCGCCAAGAATCGGCTTGTCGGCCGCTTTGGGGATGCGGTACAAGCCCGCGAAATTGCAGAGAGTTGGATCAACTGACAATTGGCAAGGATGCCCATGCAGAACTCGCGTTGGTGGAACGGAATCATCGGTGGCGTGAGCGGCCTCGCGCTAGTCTCCGCCGTCTGTCAGTTTTGGCTCAACGCCGGGACGTCGCTGCCAGCTCAAACGGCGTTGGCCGTGACGTTGCTTTTGTCGGTCGTCGCGAATGCCGTGATGCCGAACCGGTGGCGATTCGGAATGTTGCCTCAAGCGATCAGGCTGTTTGTGCTCGCGGCGTGGCCGATCGCTCTGCCGAGTTTGTTCGGCGTTTCATGGAGCCTGATTAGAGCGTCGGGATTCGAACTTTCTACGTCTGTGATCGCGCAGTGTGTCGGATTGACGCTCTTGGCCGTTGTGACCTTGGGCGTGCCGATGGTTTGCTCGCTGCAACTGAGTTCATCGGAACGACGCGTCTCGTTTGGAATGTCGTTGGCTCTGACATCCGCCGTTGGTGGAATTCTGCTGGCGACATTCATCGGCCCGGATGGCTGCGGTTTGCTCGCGTCGGCGAGCGCGCTGATCGCGTTCGTGACACTGCTGGTGCGCAGGTCACGAAGCGTGGAGCAGGATTCCAATCTGCTCGTCCAAGCAAGCTCATCGTCGAACGGGCAAGTTGGAAACTTGCCCGACGTCGCCGCGCTGATCTCGGTCGGCGTTCTGTGGGTGATCGGGCAGCGGATGTGCCGGCAATTCATTCCCGACTCGTTCGCCTTGATGACGTTCGAGTGGTCGGTGCTCATGGCGGGGATCGCGATTGGTCGGTGGCTGTCGAGTGGTGATCGACGGCGCAACGTGATCGCCTGCGGGATCGGCCTGTCGTGCTGGACGTGGATGTGTCTCGCGACGTTTCCGCTCGGAGTCCGTTTGGCGTTGTGGGAGAACTCGACAATCTCGCAGGTCTGGCTGTTGCAGTCGCTGCGATTGGCAATGGCCGGTGTCGTGCTGGGGCCAATCGCGCTGAGTTGTGGAGCATTGATCGGCCGAGGCAACTCCGTTGTGAGTGCGACCGCCGTGATTGGTTCCGTGGCAGGGGCGATGTGGTTGTTGCCGTCAATTGGCGTGTGGAATCTCGCGCTGGTCGCGACCAGTTTGCTGTTGGCCGTCGTGGCCGATGGACTTCGGAGGATGGGCCTTATCAGCACGTTCCGGCTCAAGTCGCTGCGTACCGGAGCACTTTCCGCAATGCTGTTCTTCACGCTGACCGCTCCGGTCTGGGTGCGGTATCAGCCGGCGTTGGCGGCGAAAGTGTTGTTCGATTCGGGAGTCTTCGTTGCCTCGCGAGCGGCGACTCCGTGGGAACAACTTGTCGTGCTGGATGAAGGCCGTGCGACAATCGTCGTCGAAGGAGATCGCGGGACTCTGACCGCGTGGAAGTTTGCCGGCTCGCGATTCTTGCTGCGTGAAAACGGAGTTCCGAAGGGGACGCTGTCCGCGAATGCGAGCCTCGCGCCGCGTTACGTCCCGGACGTGCTGCCGATCGTGCTGCCGATGGTGACTCACGAGCGGCCGCAAAGTGTTTTGTTGCTCGGTCTGCGTACCGGTGAACCGCTGGCGGCGACGACCATGTTTCCCGTGCAACGGATCGTCTGCATCGAGGCGGATCGCGGCGTCAACGCGATGTGCCGGATGCTCTTGTCGCGCGGCGAGAACACCTCTCCGATGAACGACGACCGGCTGGAGACTCGCGTCTGCGACCCAGCTTTGGCCGTCCGCACGATCAACGAAAAATTCGATGTGATCATCGCCTCGGCCGATCAACCGTCGTTGCCGCAAGCGGCGAACTCGTTCACGGTCGAGTCGCTGCGCTCGGCCGCTCGATGTCTCAACGACGACGGCTTGTTCGCGATCCGCTTCCAGCACATCGACCTTGGCCCGCGCTCGATTCGAGCTTTGGCCGCGACGATGTCGGCGGCGTTTCGCGAAGTCACGGCAGTCGAAATCGCTCCGGGAGAATTACTGTTCCTCGGCACGCAGAGCGAACGCGGGTTCGCTCGCGAAGGATTCGTCGAGCGTTGGCAACGTCCGCATGTTCGGAAGTTGCTGGCCTCGGCTGGTTGGGATTGGTGTGCTCCGCTGCGGTTGTCGATGCTGAATGGCGAAGCGATCGAGCAACTCGTGAGCCAGCCGGGAGGCATCGTGAATGTCGCGTCCCGTTCGACGTGGCCGTTCCGTCTGCCGACCGAAGTCATGCGTTGGGAGAACAAGCTGCAACAAGTGCAAACCGAACTGGCCAAGCACAGCCGCTTCCTGTTGGCTTGGGGTGGCGACGAGGCGCAGAACGCCGATGTCGCGGCTCGGCTGAGCGAATGGGAACTTTCGCGAGCGATCATCCGCCGCCACCAAGACGAGTTCTGGGCCTATCGCAAGCAAGTCAAAGATCACATGACCGGCTCGACACGAGCGATGATTCAACAAGTCAGCCACACGAAGACTGAGTCCGGTCTGCATCCCGATGACGACCGGCGACTGCGGTACTTTCGAACAATCGGGGAACTTGCGAAGAATTCGCGACTGACCGAAACGGACCTCGACCGACTGCGCCGTTTCGAGTCACCATTCGATCCGCTCGTCACGCAGTTCCTGCATCAAGAGGTCGTCGAGTTGTCGTCTCGCTGTTCCGATCGTGAGCCGACTGCCGAACTACGGCACCGGCTCGCCGCGATCTACTTCTCGACGCCGGCTGACCGTTCGATTCGCAATGTTGCTGACGCGATGCAATTCGTGAACTCGACCCCCGCCGCGATCACCGACAAGGCCGAGCGATTCGATCAGCTCAACGCTCTGCTGCAAATGCTGCTGTCCCGCTGGTCCGCTCGCGGTGAGTTCCGCCCGACCTCGTCGCGAGTCGCACTCAACGACATCGAACGGAGCATCGCCGCTGCCGAGACCTCCTTCGCGACGCTCGACATGCTGGCCGCCGAAGGCATCGTGCCCGCCGCCGAATGGTCCGCTCGCAAGCAGTACCTCGAACGCCGGCTCGTCCGCCCGCTGCGCACCTATCGCGGCCAAGTCTTGCAGCAATACGTCAAGAACGAGCGGACGAAAGAGGCGGCCGAGAGCCTGCCGCCATCGAACGAGTCAGACGCGGCTCAGTGACAGAAGCTCGTCGGTCTGCTCCACGACAATCGGCGTTGTTTCCGAGCCAGGGAACGCAGATTACGCAGGTTCTCGCAGAGAAAGACCGCGCTCCTCGCCGAAAACCATTCCTGTCAAACTTGGTAAACTTTTCCAAAGAATCCGGTCGTAGCGGCCGATAACGAAAGGTGTGTATCGGATCAAATGGACTTGGTGAGAGGCTCGAATCATGCGGTGGAACGGAATCTCGGTGAGCGTGACGATGGCGTTGCTGTGCCCCTTGATGCTGGCCGCGACCGGCTGCCAAACCACCGTCGGCGGGCAAACGCTCCCGTCCCCGTACTATCTGAAGGACGACGTCCAGTACTACCCGGCCGGCCCCGAATTCAAGCTGAGCAATCAGGTCCAGGCCCTCGAAGAATACAAGCTCGAACGCGAGAAGTTGCGAGCCGGCGTGGATGACGAAGCCGGGCAATAGTGCTGAGTAGACCGGACGCCCATGTCCGGTCGGTCCTACGGAAGAACGGACGTCGGCATTCGTTCTACTCGGTTGCGGCTTGACCCAGCCGAAACTCGCTGGATAGATTGCCGCCCGCTTTTCGATAGGAACCGTCATGCGATCTTCTTTGCGACTGCTGTCCCTTAGCCTTCTCCTGCGTTGACGCGGGGGCCTTGGTGTCGTTGTCGCTTTTGACCGTGCGAATACACCCTGAGCCTCCAATGGAGGCTCAGGGTTTTTTTGTTGGTTCAACACCCCTTGCTCGCGCTGCACACTAACCCGAAGCGTCAGCGAGGGCTTTGCGAGGAAACGTCCTCGCTGACGCTTCGGGTTAGTGTGAGGAACCCAACATGTCCGCGACTCAACCTGACACGATCACGATCTTCGACACCACCTTGCGCGACGGCGAGCAGTCACCCGGCTGCAGCATGAACTCGGCCGAGAAGCTGGAAATCGCGAAGGCGCTCGTCGAACTCGGAGTGGACGTCATCGAGGCGGGCTTTCCGATCGCGTCACCCGATGACTTCGAGGCGGTACGGACAATCGCTCGCGAGTTCGGCAATCGCACCGTCATTTGTGGGTTGGCCCGCTGTCGCAAAGAGGACATCGACCGCGCATGGGAGGCGCTCAAAGAAGCGGAGAAGTGCCGCATCCACGTTTTCTTGGCGACCAGTCCGATCCATCGCGAGTTCAAGTTGAAGATGGCTGAGGACCAGATCCTGAAGTCCACCGTCGAGATGGTGAAGTACACGCGAGACCTGATGTGCTCGCGGCCCGACATCACGACACCGAACTTGGAGTTCTCGCCGGAGGACGCGGCTCGCACGGAACTCGACTTCCTGTGCCAAGTGGTCGAGAAGGCGATCGACGCGGGTGCCACGACCATCAACATCCCGGACACGGTGGGCTACGCGACGCCGATGCACTTCAAAACCTGCATCGAGTACCTCAAGGCGAACGTGTCGAACATCGGCAAGGCGGTCATCAGCACGCACTGCCACAACGATCTCGGCCTGGCGGTCGCGAACAGTTTGGCGGGCGTCGAGGCGGGTGCTCGACAAGTCGAATGCACGATCAACGGTTTGGGCGAACGGGCCGGCAACGTGGCGCTCGAAGAAATCGTGATGGCGATTCGCACGCGCGGCGATTTTTACGGTGTGAAGACGAACATCAACACGCCCAAGCTGTTCCCAATCAGCCGTTTGGTCAGCCGCATCACGGGTATGACCGTGCAACGCAACAAGGCGATCGTTGGCCAGAACGCGTTCGCTCACGAGGCGGGCATCCATCAGCACGGGATGCTCCAGAACCGCGCGACCTACGAGATCATGAAGCCCGACGATGTCGGCTACGTCGGCTCGAACCTGGTCTTGGGCAAGCACAGCGGCCGGCACGCCTTCCGCGATCGAGTCAAATC
>QWQF01000095.1 GCA_003669125.1 Planctomycetota bacterium | reverse complement strand
TTGAAACCGACCCGCAAATCGCTCTGTTGGCAGTCACCCATCGGGTTCCTCGGTCAGCAGGACATGAATTGGCAGAATCGCCCTGGTTTTTCAGGGTCTGGCGCAAATCACATGCCGAAGATCGAGAACTCATCTGGGAAATACGGGATTAAGATTCAGCGTGTCGCCCGAATGAATGAAATACGTCCCTCCTGAGTCGGCAGTCGGATCCGTGAGCACCAAGCGTTGTTCGAGAGCTTCCACCGGTCCCGCACGATGATAAAGCGATTGACGACGTGTGAATTTAGAGGGGGGGGCAATTTGGTGAAAGAAGAATTCAAGCGGCGACGAAGTGTGTTCAAACAGTTCCAGCGCGAGAGAGACATGGGGTCGCCTCCAAAAAGGTGGAAAGGAACTTGTTCGGCGATGTTGCCAGAAATGGCCTAATCAGTAGCGCGAATGCACCCAGTGATGGGGGCAGCCTATCGTGACGATTCAGAAGTTCAAGAAGAAGTTTTTGAAATTTTGCGTGCGGTCGAATCCTCTTCGGACACGCTTCGCAGAATTCCTCATCACGACAGCAGCATCTCCAAGTCCTCGGCCGAGAGTTGCTCGAGCACACTGCCGTTCTCTTGGAGGATCGCGTCGGCAAGACCCTTCTTCTTGGTTTGCAACTCGGCGATTTTTTCTTCGACTGTGTTGCGGCAGATCAAGCGGTAGGCAAAGACCTGTTTCGTCTGGCCGACGCGGTGAGCTCGGTCGATGGCTTGCGCTTCGACGGCGGGGTTCCACCACGGGTCAAGCAGGAAGACGTAGTCGGCCGCGGTCAGGTTCAAACCGAGACCGCCGGCCTTCAAGCTGATGAGGAACAGCGGGCACTTCTCGTCGTTCTGGAATCGTTCGACGCACGCTTGGCGGTCACGCGTCTGGCCATCGAGGTACTCGTAAACGATCCCTTTCTGGTCGAGATGATGCCGCACGATCGACAACATGCTGGTGAATTGTGAGAAGACCAACGTCTTGTGTTTCTCGTCGATCAGTTCGTCGAGGTGCGGCAGCAGGACGTCCAATTTTGCCGAACCTTCGCCGATCTTCGACTTGTCCAGCAGAGCCGGATGACACGCCGCTTGACGCAGACGTAGCAGCGCTTCGAGGACGTGCATCTTCGACTTCGCCAGTCCTTGATTCTTGATGAGTCCCAGCAGCGACTGGCGGTAGTGGTCTCGCATTTCGGCGTAGAGCCGCTCCTGGTCTTCGTTCATCTGGCAGAACAGCGTCTGTTCAATCTTATCCGGCAGGTCAGCGGCAACTTGCTGCTTGGTGCGGCGGAGGATGAATGGTCGCAGTCCGCGTGCGAGGAACTCGCGCGACTCCGGCTTTTCGGCATCGGACGCGTGCGTGCGAAAGACCGTGCTGCGGCCGAGCATTCCGGGATTCAGGAACTCAAAGATCGACCACAAGTCGCCGAGATGATTCTCAATCGGCGTACCCGACAGAGCGAGGCGATTCTGAGCGTTCAACAATCGCGACGCCTTGGCCACTTGCGATCCGGCGTTCTTGATCGTCTGTGCTTCGTCGAGCACGACGTAATCGAACAGGATGTCCTTGAGCACCATCACGTCGCGACGGAGCGTGCCGTAGGTCGTGAGGATCACATCGTAGTTGGTGAACTCCGGTCGCAGGTCGGCTCGATCGAGGCCGGCGTATTCCAGCACACGCAGCATGGGGGTGAATTTGGCACACTCCTGCGCCCAGTTGAACAGCAGCGACTTTGGGACCACGATCAGTGAGGGGCGATATTCCCCTTTCGGCTTCGACTTGGCTTGGTTCTTGCGATCTTGTAACACCGCCAGCATCTGGACAGTTTTTCCCAAGCCCATGTCGTCCGCCAGGCAGCCACCGAATTTGAACTCCTGCAAAAACTCCAGCCAGCCGACACCGTCGCGCTGATAACCGCGCAGCTCGCCTTTGAAGTTGGGCGGTTCATTCGCGGAAGTCACACCCGCGAAGTTTTTCAGCTTGTCGCGAAGCTCGGTGAACTTCGTGTCGAAGTCCACCAGCGGTTGCGTCGCGAGCAGCGCGTCGAGCAGTCCGACTTGATGCGTCTCGAATCGCAGATGCTCCCCGTCAACCGTGCCCAGTCCCGCGAGCAATCCGTACTGCTGGAGCCATTCTTCTGGGATGATGCCGAGCGATCCGTCGTCGAGTCGCACGGTGCTGTCCCCGCGTGCAAGCGCCGCGAGCAATTCCGGGAAGGTGACTCGCCGACCGCCGAAGTCCGCCTCGCCGTGCAGTTCGAACCAATCGATGTTCGAGTGAACGCGGAACTTGAGCTGTCCCGCTTGCCAGACTTGTCGGCCATCCGCTTTGACGGCCCAGCCTCTTGGCATCAGGTTGCGAACGGCCGGACCCAGTTCGCGAGCCAGAATCTCGACGTCGTGGGCACCGCGCCGCTTGTCGATCAGGCGTTTGAATCCCGCGCCGACCAGTTGCGTCCAGGCAATCTCTTCCAGTTGCCGATTGCGGATCAGACAACGTCCCGCTTGCCGTTCGACGATCGCTCCCTGCGGGCTGCTGGCGCGAACCATTGTGCCGGAGTAGTCGAATTGGACTTCGCCCTTCAGCCGCTCTTGCTGCCAGCGCGGGCCGCGCGGCGTGTGAATCAGAATCGCCGGCACGGGAACAACGCGGACCTCCTCCAACTTGAGGTTCTCCGGCAAATCCAGCTTCGGAGCGTTCGGCATGTCGAGCAGTCGGTCGACCAGTTCTTCCTCTTCGCCATCCGCAACCGCTAGCGGCGGATCGCGCCGCAATAATTCCGCCCACTCGATCTGCCCGGCGTCGCTCCAGCGACAGAGTCGATGCGTGACCACCATTTCTGGCTGTGTGGCTTCGTCAGTAGCCTGCTCTGCATTTGCTGCGGCAGCCGCTTTTGTTTCGGGCAGGTCGGACAGCTTGAGCACGTTTTCGGAGGACGATTCCGTTATCGACTCGTCTTCCGTGCCGGCATCCTCGCGATCGAACTCACCCATCGCCGGGACGACTGGCATGGCATGCAACGGCATCAACACGAAGCCACCAGGCACGACCAACTCGGCGGCGCGCATCGGCAGCGTTTCGTCGGAGCGTTCCCAGCGGCCCTGAAGTTGCCAAAGCTGATTCGCCTCGTCGAAGACCACGCTGACGGCCATTTCCCAAGACGGCTCGGTATCCCAGACGATCGCGCGAGACGAGAGTTGGTCTTCGTCATCTTCTTGGAACCGCAGCCGTCCGGTCGCACAGATCTCCGGCATCAGAAGTTCGGCCAGATCGAACGGAACTTGGAAGCGATTCGCGGCCGCTTGCAGTTCACTCTGCTGCGCGTACCAGTTCGAGCGCTCAGCCACTCCCCCCAGCAGCGTTGCCAGAATGTGGCGGTCCTCTTCCAGCGTGACATCCTCAAAGCGGTTCGCTCGAACTCGGAGCGGCTTCAGCTTGCCCCAACTGCCGTTGTTTCGTCGCTGCCGCTGCACTAATCCGATGACGAGCTGCTTTTCGAGTTGGCTTTGCTTGACGTCGATCTCGTAGAAGATTTCGGTCTCGCGAAGCTCTGCCGACGGAGCCGCTTCCCCCGCGTCCATCGTGTTTCGCAGCAGATTGAGCTGCGTCTCCCACTCGCGGACGCGCGGTTCGACCACGGCCGCCGCCGGCTTCATCTTGCGGCGATTGAGACTAGGCTGCCGCACCGCATCGCCGGAGGGAACTTCGTCCCAGTCATCCTCGTCGTACTCCCACTCGAGCGGCTCTTCCTCGGTGGTGAACGGCGGGAAGTAATTCGGCTTCGACGCGTCGTTGATGTAGCCCGTCTGCTCGGCTTGCAGGATCGTGGCCCAGACGTGCTTGCAGCGGACTTCGTGCGGATTGCCATGCCCGTTCGCGCACGAGCAGGTCATCAGCAGCGCGTCGTCGCGGCGAGTGAGTTGCGTCTGGAACTCGGTTCCGTCCTCGACCACGCCGAATAATTCGTCGGCGGTGACTCGCGTGATTGCGACCCGCTCCGCCTTGACGTACGCCTGCCCTCGATAGCGGATATCTCCGCGAAACTTGCTTTCCAAACTCGATGACAATGACACAGACGGCTCCCCTGTCTCCTCAGGCAAAGTCGGATGTGAAGGTCCGAAATTCGCGATATCGCGTGCGGTGGCGCGAAGAGGGTGACGGTAACGGATGCTCGCCGGGCTGGGTAGGTCCGGTGATGAGATTGGCGTGAAGTTGTGCGAAGGGGATGAGATTCCCCAAGGTCCATCTCTCTGTCACCGCTTCACGCCCTCTTCTAAACTCTGCCGACCTTCGACACACATCTCTTGAGATCGCTTCGCATGGCGTCCGCTGCCGTCAACCTGGGACTCATCGGCCTTGGGCCGTTTTGGGAGAGTCGGTTTCGACCAGCGTTGAAAAAGTTCTCCTCGAAGCTGCACGTCGTGGCCGTGTACGACAACGTCGTCAGCCGCGCGGAGCAGGCCGCACGCGAGATGAACGCTCGTGTCGTCGGTGGTGTTGCAGCTCTGGCGGATCGAGCGAATGTCCATGCGTTGTTGTTGCTGGACGCCGGTTGGCAAGGCCCCGCGATCTTGCGTCTGCTGAGCGATCGCCGTAAGCCGATCCTCATGGCGGCGCGAGTGGATGCCGCGTTGTCCGAACTTCAGCAGTGGCACGATCACGCCGTCTCGCACGGAGTGATCATCATGCCGGCCTTCCCGATGCGTTGCACTCCGGCGAGTCACCGCCTGCAAGAACTGATGGCGACTCAACTCGGCCGGCCGTTGCGTGCCGAGATCGCGATCTCGCCGGCAAGCTTGCAAGCGGTGCCGTTTGCGACCGAGTCGGACTTCGGCGGACAAACTCCGCCACCGCAAGACCCGCTGCTGGAGTGGTCAGACTGGTGCCACTACCTCTTCCGAGCAGTGCCGCAACAGGTCACTTGCCGAGGTGACGGCCAAGGCTTGCGATTGGATTTCCCGCCACTCGCAGCGAGCAGTTCTCCACAGGACACTCGCATTGCGGAATTGTCGCTCTGTCCGACTGCGCCCGTTGCCGATCGGCCGACGCTCGACGAAGTTCATCTGCACTGCGAACGAGGTCAGGCGCGGTTGCTTGGTCCGACGACCGTCGAATGGACCGCCGACGGGAAACAGCAGTCCGAAGAATTGACCGCCGAGCGGACCGAGACCGAGGTGTTGCTCGATCACTTCTGCCGCCGCGCGGTGGGCGGACTGATCCCGGTGCCAACCCTGGAAGACTTGATGCGAGCCAAAGCGAGCATCGCCCTCGGTTGAGTCCGAGTCATTGCAATGCGGACTACATCCATTCCTTGATCGGCCGTCCTTCGAGGAGCCGCACGGGGCGACCATCCGGACTTTGGACGTGCAGATCCAGCGGCAAGCCAAGCTTTGAGTAAACCGTCGCAGCGATGTCTTCGCTGAGGTATTGCCCCTTCGCAACCGTTCCACCATCAGCGTCCGTCGCGCCAAGCACTGTGCCGCCGGGGACGCCCGCTCCGGCCATGATTGCGAAGCCGGTGTTCGACCAGTGATCGCGGCCACTGGCACTGTTGATCTTTGGCGTGCGGCCGAAGTCAGTCAGCCAGCAAACCAGCGTCTTCTGCAACAAGCCCTGCTCTTCCAAGTCTGCCAGCAGCGCTGGCAATGCCTGATCGACTGGCGGAATCTTGCGGTCCTTGAGCGACTTGAAGTTGTCCGCGTGTGTGTCCCAGCCGCCGTCGGTCACGGTCACGAAGCGCACGCCCGACTGCACCAACCGTCGAGCCAACAAACAGCTTTGACCGAATTTGTTGCGGCCGTAGCGGTCTCGTAGCTTCGGGTCTTCGGCCTGCATGTCGAACGCCTTTTTCGTTTCCGGCGCGGTGATCATGTTGAGGGCCGTCTTGAAGTGTTCGTCGAGCGCAGCGAAGCGTTCCGGCTGAACGTCGGCCTTCTTTTGCAAGGCGTCAATCGTACTGAGCATCTCACGACGGCGGTCCACTCGCGCCATCGTGATTCCTTGAGGTGGCGTGATGTCGCGCACCGTGAAATTCTCTTGGCTGGGATCGGACGCCATCTCGAACGGGTTGTGAGCGATTCCCAGGATGCCGGCCGTGCCGCCACCGAAGCGTCGATCCACGCTCGTGCCGAGTTGCACGAACGGCGGCAACACCGACTTGAATCCGTGGTGATAGCTGATGACCGAGCCGTAGGTCGGATACGTCATCGCCGGGTTGAACTTTCGGCCGGACATGACCCATTGGTCCGCCGTGCCGTGGCTTCCGTTGAGCGGATTCCAACCTCGCAGCAAGCCGTAGCGTTTCAGTTCGCGAGCCATGTTTGGCAGGATTTCTGTGAACTGTACGCCGGGGATGGCTGTGTCGATGACGCTGTACTCGCCTTTGACATTGACCGGGGCATCGGGCTTTGGATCGAACGTGTCGTGGTGGCTCGTGCCCCCCTGAGTCCAAATCAGAATGCAGTTCACATCGCTGCCGGACGAACTGGCACTCTTGGCGGACGCTTGCTTCGCAGCCAGCGCCATCGGCAACGAGACTCCCAAACCTGCCAGCGAACCAACCTGCAAAAAACTTCGTCGTGAAACGCGTTCACAATCGCGGGTAGTGCCGGTGAGAAAACTCAGCATCGTGTGATCTCCGTGGGCGGGATCGGTGGGGCGGGATCGATCGCCGAGGGCAGGACGATGAACCGTTTGGAGGGTTGACATTATGACCGACCCAGAATCTGAAATCAACAGGTGCTTATGCCGGGCGGACGAATTATGCTATCGGCCGATCTCGCCGATGGCGTGATTCTGATACCGTTTCCGCCGCCGAAATCGTTCTACCAGAAATGTTCACGGGCGAACCCACCCACCGGACTGATGATCCCTCCGACCGGGGTCTCAGGAGGTTTTCCATGTCCCGACTTTGGCTTGTGGCACTTGTTGTTGCCGGCAGCGTCTTCCTCGTGGGCGAAACAGCGAGGTCCGACGGCCCATCCGGCTTCGTCGTCGTTCCGGCTGAGGTCAAGCTGTCTGGCAATTTTGCTCGGACGCAGTTGGTCGTGACGCGATCGGACGCTGGCGGACAGATCGGCGAGCGTTCGGAAGACCTGACTTCTGGCGCGGCGTTTCAGTCGAGCGATGCGAATGTCGTGGCGGTGGACTCGCGCGGGCAGTTGTTGGCGAAGTCGAACGGCTCGGCGAAAGTCAGCGTGAAGGTCGGCGACGTGTCGAAGGAGATCGCGGTCACGGTCGAGAAGGTTGAGCCGGTCGCGAACGTCGGGTATGTCGAGCATGTCACGCCGATTCTCAACAAGGCCGGATGCAGCATGGGGGCGTGTCATGCGGCTCAGCATGGACAGGGCGGGTTCAAGCTGTCTGTGTTTGGCAGCGAGCTCGATCAGGACCGCGAGGCGATTGTGCGCGATCGCGCTCAGCGGCGATTGAGCTTTGTCGAACCGGACGCGAGTTTGTTTCTCAAGAAGCCGACGATGCAAGTGCCTCACGGCGGCGGCAAGCGGTTGGCGGCCGGTTCGGTCGATTACGAATTCCTCAAGGCCTGGATCGCCAACGGCGCACCGAAGCCAGAGGCGAACGCTCCGGAAGTCACGAAGGTCAGCGTGTTCCCACCGAAGCGACTCGGCGGTGTTGGGTTGAAGCAGCAGTTGCGAGTGGACGCGACCTATTCAGACGGCTCGAAGCGCGACGTCACGGCGTGGGCGAAGTACGACTCGATGGACGACGGCATGTTGACGGTCAACGGCGACGGACTGGTGACGGTTACCGGACAGGGGCAGGCTCCGGTGATGGTCCGCTTCGAAGGGCAGGCGGAGATTTCGCTGTTCGTCATCCCGTATCGCGAGTCCATCGAACTGACCGGCTGGACCAACAACAACTTCATCGACGAACTGGCCTCGGCAAAGTTCAAGGAACTCGGCATTGATCCCTCGCCGCTGTGCGACGACGCGACGTTCATCCGCCGAGCGTTCCTCGACGCGATTGGCCAAGTGCCGACGCTCGAAGAGACGACCGCGTTCATTGCCGAAACCGATCCGGCGAAGCGCACAAAACTCATCGACCGATTGCTCGGGCTGACCGGCGATTCGAAGCTCGACATTTACAACGATGCGTACTCGGCGTGGTGGACGCTGAAGTGGTCGGACCTGCTGCGAAACACGACCACCGGCCGAGCCGAGCAAGGCATGTGGGCCATGCACAACTGGCTGCGGACCGTCTTCCGTGAGAACTGGTCCTACGACCGCTTGGTTCGCGAATTGGTGACGGCGAAAGGTTCGGTTTTCAGCAACGGCCCGGCGAATTACTTCAGCGCCAACAACAATCCGACCGAGTCGACCGAGTCGACCGTGCAATTGTTTCTCGGCGTGCGGATGGAATGTGCCAAGTGCCACCATCACCCGTTCGAGAAATACGGCCAAGGAGACTACTACGGCTTCGCGGCGTTCTTCGCGCGCGTCAGCAACAAGTCGAGCGAAGAGTTCGGAGCATTCGGCGGCGAGTCAGTCGTGATCGTCCGCACGACGGGCGAAGTGAGTCATCCGAAAACCGGCAAGGTGCTGAAGCCGACGCCGCTCGAAGGGGAATCGGTCGATCATCCGCTCGACCGCCGCATCGCACTCGCTGATTGGATGACCTCGAAGAATAACGGGATGTTCGCCCGCTCGATCGTGAACCGCTACATGGGCTACTTGATGGGCCGCGGCCTCGTCGATCCGGTCGATGACATGCGTTCGACAAACCCGCCCACGAACCCGCCGCTGATGGACGCCCTCGCGAAACACTTCGCCGAGTCTGGCTTCAACCTCAAACAGTTGATGCGCACGATCATGACCTCGCGGCTGTACCAACTCGATTCGCAGCCGACCGCGACGAACGCCAGCGACCGCCGCTTCTACGCCTACTACCGAGTCAAACGCCTTTCGGCCGAAGCACTTCTGGACGCGATCGACCGCGCCGCCGGCACACAAACGAAATTCAAAAATCTGCCGCTCGGCACGAAGGCCATCGAACTCCCCGACGCCGAGTACCCCGACTTCTTCCTCAACGTCTTCGCCAAACCGAAGCGTGCGAGCGTCTGCGAATGCGAACGTTCGCCGGATGAAAACCTCGCCCAGGCTCTGCACACGCTCAACGGCGACATCATCGCCAACAAACTCGCCGACGCTAAAGGCCGCATCGCGACGCTGCTCGCGTTCAAATCCGCTGATGGCAAAGCGAAGCCCCACGAGGAAATCGTCCGCGAGCTGTACCTCGCCGCGCTCTGCCGCCAACCGAGCGATGCCGAACTCGCCGCCAGCCACAAATTCCTCGAACAAGCCGGTTCACCGAAAGAGTGCTACGAAGACCTGCTCTGGGCACTCATCAACAGCAAGCAGTTTTTGTTTGTGAGATGATCCGCGTTCTCCTGCTCCGTGAAGGAACCGCAACCATGCGAAGACTTGTATTGGCTGTCAGTTTGATTGCCGCATGCACTCAGACTGCTTCCGCTCAAACCGCGTTTCCGATGCTGATGAGCCTCAAGCCGGTCGCCGTTCAAGTCGGGACGACCAGCGAAATCACGGTCAACTCGCGGTACTCGATGCACTCGGCAGAGAGTGTGCTCGTCACGGGTGGCGGCGTGCTGGGCGAGGTTGTGCCGCCGGAGGTGAAGAAGGATGACAAGTCGCCAAACGTCGTCGCGTTGAAGATCAAGATCTTCGTCGCGGCGGATGCGCTGCCGGGAGTGCGCGACTTGCGAGTCGTCACGGCTCAAGGAGTCAGTACGGTCGCGCAGTTGGTCGTCGTCGAAGACCCGGTCGTCAATGAGCAAGCCAAGAATGACTCAGTGGCCGAGGCTCAAGTCATCACGCTGCCGGCGACCGTCTGCGGCTGCATCGAAAAGGCTGAGGACGTGGACTTCTTCAAGTTCAAAGTCGAGGCCGGGCAGTCGCTGGTGTTTCATGTTCGCTCGCAGCGATTGCAGGATCGGATTCATGACTTGCAGGCACACAGCGACCCAATCCTGACGATCCGCAACGCACAGGGATCGACGATCGCAGCGGCGGACAACGTGTTTCAAGGCGATCCATTCCTGTGCCATCGCTTCGAGCAAGCCGGCGAGTACCTGCTGGAGATGCGCGACGTGCGATACAGCGGCAATCAGTACTGGGAATACGCCGTCGATATTCATTCGCGGTCGTTCGTGCGAAGTGTTTTTCCGTTGGCGATCGCGGCTGGCAAAGAGACGAAGCTCACACCGCTTGGCGCACAGCTTGCGGCCGATTCGGTGGTGACGCTTACGCTGCCGAACGAACTCTCGTTGGGCATCAATCGCCTGCGGTTGCCGTTCGCTGAACGTGCGAGCAATCCGGTCGCTGTCTTTGCGACGGCGTTGCCGACGATCACGGAGTCCAACGAGGACAACAATTCGGCGACGACGGTGCTCGGTGATCCGAAATCGGAAGTCTCAAATCCGAAATTTCAAATTCCAATTCCCTGCGTCATCAACGGCCGCATCGAAGCCTCCGGCGACGTCGATTGCTACGTCTTCGAGGCCAAAAAAGATGACAAGCTTTCGTTCGAGGTCAAAGCGCGGCGGTTGCAATCGGAACTCGATTCGACGATCCGCATCGTCAACGCCACCGGAGCCACGATCGCCGAGAACGACGACTTGCGACTCGGCAAACGCGGCTCGCAGGATTCGTGGATTGAAAGTCTTTCGATTCCCGCCGACGGCAAATATGTGCTCGAAATTCGGGACATGCACTTGCGCGGCGGCGAGAACTTCGTGTACGCCATCGAGGTCACGCAGGCTCGCCCGTACTTCAATTTGTATGCCGACACCGACAAGACGAATCTGTCGCCCGGCGTGAACGGCGTCATGTGGGTGAAGGTCGAACGGAAGAACGGTTTCACCGGCGCGGTGCAGTTGCATGTGGACGGCCTGCCGGCCGGGATCACTGCCGAGTGCGGTCGAATTCTACCGGACAAGAGCGTTGACGGTTGCGTCGTCTTCAAGGCGACTCCCGAAGCTGGCCGAGCGGTCGCGCCGCTCGTCATTCGAGGCACCGCGGTTCACGCTCAAGCCGACGGGCAAATGATCGAACTGGCGGCGACGGCGGTTCCGTACCAGGAAACTTACAATCCCGGCGGAGGCCGCAATCATTGGCCGGTCGATCAACACGTCCTCGCGGTCATCCCGCCGCACGACATCCGCAGCATCAAGCTGAGCACCACCGATGTCTCACTCAAGCCGGGTGAGTCGAAAACAATCGACGTCACCATCGACCGCGCGCCGGACTTCAAAGCCAACATTTCGCTCGACGTGACGATGACGCATCTCGCGCTCTTCGCCGACACGCTCCCGCCCGGCGTGACACTCGATGGCAACAAGAGCAAAACGCTGCTCAGCAACGGTGCGACGCAAGGGACGATCACGCTGACGGCCGCCAAGACTGCGGAGCCGATCGAGCGGCAACTCATCGGGCTGACGGCCAACATCTCGCTGAACTTCGTCGTGAAAACGACGTTCGCCGCTGAGCCAGTGTTCGTGACCGTCGTCAAACCGTAAGTTTCTGGCAGAAGCATTTTCTCGCCTCTGCGTGAGACTGTCTTCACATCCTTCACCGGCAGTTTCAATTCAACCATCGAGATTGGCGGTCGAATGCAACACATCTTTCTGTTGTGCGCGCTGGTCTTGGGGGCGGACCCAACTTCGGAGCCGATTGACTTGCTGATCCGCAATGGGCGGATCGTGGACGGCACCGGCAATCCGTGGTTTCACGGTGACGTCGCCGTGCGTGGCGATCGGATCGTCGGCGTCGGACGGATTCCCAAGGCGGCGGCCAAACGCGAGATTGACGCCAAGGGATTGGTCGTCGCGCCAGGTTTCATCGACATGCACTCGCATTCGGACTTCGTGCTGTTCGAGGACGGCGACGCTCAGAGCAAAATTCGGCAAGGGGTGACGACCGACGTGCTCGGTGAGGGGGGATCGCCCGGGCCGTTCCTGAATCAGTTGTTGCCTCGAAACGTGACGATCAAGGGTGAATCCATCGCGCTGCGGACGATGGGCGATTATTTCGATGCGATCGACCGCGCGGGCGTGTCGATCAACGTGGCGTCGTACGTCGGTCTCGGTCAAGTCTGGGAGTGTGTCATGGGACGATCGCATCGGCGACCGACCTCTGACGAATTTGCTGAGATGAAAAAGCTCATCGCCCAGGCGATGCAGGACGGCGCGTTCGGCCTATCGAGCATGTTGATGATGCCACCTGGTTCGCTGGCGACGACGGACGATGTGGTCGAACTCTGCCGAGTCGTGCGTGAGCATGGCGGGCTGTATTCGTCGCACATTCGCAACGAGGGGCTCGGAGTATTCGATTCGGTGAAAGAGGCGATCGCGATTGGTGAACGAGCGGGCGTGCCAGTCGACATCATCCACCTCAAGATCGCCGATCAGAAATATTGGAACCGGATGTCGGAGGTCGTCGCGCTGATCGAGGAGGCTCGCAAGCGAGGCGTCAACGTGCAGGCGAACGTGTACCCGTACACGCGTGGCAACAACGACCTTGCCAGCATCGTCCCGCCGTGGGCTCACGAAGGCGGGCCGCAGAAGTTGATCGAACGACTCAAAGACCCGATGGAGCGAGCCAAGATCAAGCGCGACGCCGATCGGGAGATCGACGGTTGGTACAACCACTACATCGCCGTGGGCCGCGATTGGAGTCGCATGTTGGTCAGCGCGAACAACCGCTACCGTGGGCTGACGATGGACCGCGTGATCGCCCAGCGCAGCGAAGGGCGTGACCCGAAGCCCGATCCGCTCGACGTGCTGTTCGACATCCTGATCGAGGAACGTGGTTCTGTCGGCACGGTTTACGCGCATCACACCGAAGAGGACATGAACCTCGCGCTCAAACAGCCGTGGTGTTCGGTCGGATCGGATGGTTCGGCTTTTGCGACGACCGGCCCGCTGCGTCGAGGCAATCCGCATCCGCGTAACTTCGGCACGTTTCCGCGAGTGCTCGGCGTTTACGTCCGAGAGTTGAAGCTGCTGACGCTGGAAGAGGCCGTCCGCAAAATGACGTCGTTGAATGCCGCAAAACTGGGACTGAAGGATCGTGGCCGACTACAGGCCGGAGCATTCGCCGACATCACGATCTTTGATCCCGGACGAGTGCTCGACAACGCGACGTACACCGAGCCGTTTCAGGACAACGTGGGCATCGAGTACGTCATCGTCAACGGGCAAGTCGTGCTCGATCACGATCGACACACCGGAGCACGTCCCGGCCGAGCATTGCGCCGTCGGTGATCAGTCGATCGTCATCACCACACCGGCAATCGCGATGACCAGTCCAATGGCATGACCGATGGCGGCCGTCCCGAACATGGCGTCGCAGGCCAAGCCCAGCACCCACGCCGAGCCCGCGCCGGCAGCGAGCCAGATACCAACGATGGTTGCTGTTTTGGCAACGGCTTCGTTCCAAACGAAGCCCAGCGCACCGGCGATGCCCAAGCCGATCGACGTCACGATCCATCCTTGCTGGAGTGCGCCGCCACCGGAAAGCAGCAGCACCATTGCGATGATCCAATTCCCGTTGCTGATGTTTTCACCGAAAAACGAACGTCGATACCAAAAGTGACGATCGTCTACTTTTGTGACTCTGGGCCTCATGGTTGTTGTCCTTCAAATCTATTCGGTTGGTGGAATGTGCGGTGGCGCCAGAGCTTGTTACCCAGAGTACTCGGCACCGCTCGTCAAACTCTTCTGCGGAGTTGCGGTGCCATTGAGGGTTCATGACAGATGTCGTGTCTCTATTCCGTTTGGACAGCGGGCAGGTTATGCACAAGCAGCTGAAACTCGACCTCGACGGTCTTGCCTGCGAGCGGATGGTTGCCGTCCACGACGACGGTCGTCGGCGTGAGTTCGACGATTCGGACCTTGCGCCGCTGGCCCGATTTCTGGCCGACGGTGGTGAGTCGCTTTCCGATCTTCAGAACGACGTCTGAGGGGAGCCGTTGTCGCGAGATTTCTTGAATCAGGTTGGGCCGGAACTCTCCATAGGCATCCTGCGGTTGAAGCGTCATTTGCTTTCGCTCGCCCTCGACCATTCCGACGATGCCCTTGTTGATGCCGGGCATCACGTCGCGGCTCCCGATGGTGAACTCGAAGATTTCGCGTCCGAGTCGCTGCAGGCCGGCCTTCTCGTCCTTGAACTGTCCAGAATACTCAACACGCACTCGGTCGCCGACTTTGGCCTTTGTCACTTTGGAGGTACTCATGATCCGAGATCCTTTCGCTTCGCGGCAATTATCGCGGTCACGTTCGAGTGGACTTACAGCGACTGCGACCGTTCGACGAAAGCCAAGTTGTCGTCGAGCCCATTTATGAACTCGTTGAGCGCTTTCTCCGCCGGGCCTTTGGCGTAGCCACATTTTTCCTGGAGGAGGCTCACCAACCGTTCGCGCTGTCCACGAATCGTGGAGACATCCTCGTCGGTCAACTCGGACCATCGTTCCTTGATTCGGAGGCGACCGTCTTTCCAGTTGCCCGTGATCTGATCCCAACTCATCAAAAGAACTCCCTCAAAGAGAACATGCTGCGTGAACGGCCGAGGCTCTCGTGGTGAACCGCTGAGCCTCTAAAAGTTCATCACCGTTCAACAAACCACTGCTGCTCCAACTCTCTGGAGGAAGGCGGTGGGCCAGCCACGCAGTGTTTGGTGTGGCATGTCAGGCCACTCGAATTTCGTTGGACCGGATGTGCCGGAAAGCAAAAACCCGACGTGGCGGAGCACCAGAAGAGTGATCCACCACGTCGGCTTACTTGGTAACGCGCCCACCGGCCGAAGACAGGTTGCGATTTATTGAGTCATCCGAATCATCGAGAAACGTTCAGCAAGGCCACTCGCCGTCTATGCCATTCACTCTAACACTGGCCGTTCAGAAGGAAAGGCGGCTTGGGTTCTTCTACCGAGATTGGTAGCAAAACACTGCGGAGGAACGGAGGATTCTGATTCGGTTGGCAGGATCGAACGTTTGTCATTGCAGTCCCTCCTTGAGGTGAGACGTCCGTTGGAACTCGCCATGAAGACGCTCACTCCCGAGAAGGGACGAGACCTGTTCAAGCAAGTTCGAACTCGACCTGGTCGAGACGGCTCGGCCAACTCTGGAAGTGATGGTCAAAGAAATCACCGGAGTCGAAGTCCTCAGCCTGCACCATGACATCAGTACAAGCACTGGCGAAGAGATGGTGCTCTTTCACTTGGCGGAGTCCCCGCTCCTGCGAGAAAAGACGAAGTGCTGAAAGAGGGCTTCGGGTGTGCGTCGCTCGCCGAGCAGGTGGCTCGCCCGCATTCCTGAACGTGTTGTTCACGGATTGTTGTCGCTGGACTGCGAGGCAATGTGGCCGTATCGGCGAGAGAACTGATTTTGGAAGAGTTCGTCCGGATCGTGCTGGCGCTTGTGCTCAAAGAAGCGAGCCGCCTGCGGGTACGCTTGATGAAACTGTTCCGAAGTCGCGTGCAGCCGATACGGCAAGTAGTAGCGTCCGCCATGACTCAACGCGCAGCTGATCAGACTGCGCGTCATCGCCTGCATGCGAGTCTCCGCTTCGGCAGTGATCGGTTGCTGAAACAGCATCACGAACGCGATGACCCGCTGGTCGGCGTAACGCAGGAACGAGTCGTGATCCTCGTTGACGCTGCGCACGGTCACGTTCAACAGGTTGCAGCGATGCTTTGGAACGATGGAACGCATCTCGTCCACAAACCCGACGATGCCGGATCGCGGCAGAAAGTACTCGTGCAGAATGTCGGTCGAAGTGGCGGATCGATTTTGCAGGACTGCGACCTTTTCATTGAGCAGTTGATTGCGCGAGACCGACTTCTGGGCGATCCACGGTTGCAGTTTGGTTTCAGCGGTCCAGCGCAGTTCCTTGCCGTAGTCGCTCTCGGCCGAGCCACGAAAAATCGCGCGGTGCAACTTCGCATGATCAGGATCGTGCAGCTTTGGGATGTCGCCCTCTTCGCGGATGAACGCGGTCAGCAGCACTTCGCGGAACAGCGGATTCGGGACGATGCTCATCCGGGCGTAGACCATTTCGACGTCCGGTCGGTCTCGGACTTGGTGGTCGTAGGTCGGCAGCGCATCGTCGGCCGAGACCAGAAACTGTTCCATCCGATATCGGGCATTTGGCACAACGCGCAGCTCGACATCCAGAATGACGCCGAACAGTCCGTAGCCGCCGAGGGCCAGGGAAAACAGGTCTGCGTTTTCGCTGCGGCGACACGTCACGATGTTGCCATCGGCCTTCATCAGGCGGAACGACTCAACGGTCGAAGCGATGGGCGGCCGGTCGAATTGCCAGCCGTGACAGTTGACGCTGATCGAGCCTCCCACGGAAAACGAATTGTTCGACTGCATCACGGCGACCGAACGGCCCTGCTCATCCAGAAACGGAATGATCTCTTCCCACAACGCTCCGGCTTGCACGTGCAGCCGATCCTTGGCGTCATTGAGTCGCATGCGGCGAAACGGTCGCATGTTGATGACGACACCGTCGGGGCAGATCGTGTGCCCGCCCATGCTGTGCCGAGCCCCAGCGATCGACACCGGCAACCGCTCGCGCCGCGCGAGAACCAACAACTCGGCCAGTTGCCGTTCGGCCTGCTCGGTGTCCTGCGGGATATCCCAAACGCGGTTGATCTTGGTGAGATTCAGTCGGCTGGCATCGTCCGCGAAGCCTGAGGGAATCTCCCGCAGCGCGCCGTGATCGCGTTGAACGGCTCGCCACAGATGCCACACCGGCCGGGCCGAGATTATCACCGACACAATGACCACGAACGCCACGATCCAGCGAGTTCGGCGACTCCAGAATTTCGGAGACCAGTTCCGAGTCATTTCACAATCAAACTCACTTGCTCGATGGCCGCGTGGCCGGACTTGCGGAACGGCCGCGGCATCGGCTGGGCGTGCCCTTTTTCATCCACCGTTCGCGAGCGGAGCCTGTACTCGCCGGCAGGCAACGCGGGCAGCAGCGCCGCCCAGTGAATTTTCGAGAGCCGCATCGGCCAGGTCTTCGGTCGGCCATCGGCCTCGAAGCCCAGCGTGTCGGCGGGAATCTTGCCATCCGGCAAGTCGCCGCCCCACACTTTCGGAGGCGCGAGGATCGTCGCGTCGGTCCATTTTGCGGTCGTGAAGTTCGGATCTCCCTCCGGCTCTTTGTCCTTCGGGCAAATCCAAACTTGAACTTTGCTCAGTCCAGAGATGCCGACCTGCGCGTAGCCGGTCACCGGGATCGGCTGATTGGCGGCGACTTCTTTCGGGACCGACAGCGTTGCCGCCCACGTCTTGAGCGGGCTATCGACGTCGTTGTTGCCATCGAGGTAGGTGTCGTTCGCGTAGCCGAGGTTCGTCAGCACGATGTGGCTGAGCCACTTGATCGACTTGAACCCGTACGCCTCCGGCACGACGACTCGCACCGGGCCACCGCGTTCCGGCGACAAGAATTGACCGTTGAGCTTGTAGCACAGAATCACCGGCGGCAGGTCGTACGGGTCTTCGAAGACTCGGCCGATTGGCAGCGAACTGCGAAACATCTGGCCGGGATCGTCGTTGTGGTAGCCGTAATAAAACACGCGCCGCAGGTTCTCGACCGGTTGCGTGCGCCAGATGATTTCGCGCAGCGGCACCCCCTCCCAAATGCCGGTGCCGAGCGGGCAACCGATGTTGAGGCAGGTCATCACCTTTGCGAACTTAACCGCGTGAGTCTCCGCGATCTGCAGCAGTCCGTTGAAGTCGAGCGCGGTGCCATCCGCTTTGGTCATCGGTTTCTTGAGCCGTGTCGCCGACTTATCCGTGTCAGAGACGACCTCCAGCTTCCACGTCTCGCGAGTGAGTCCCACTTCCGTTTTCTTCTCTGGCGGCAGCGAATGCGGGAGCGGTTTTCCGCGAGAGACATCGCGGAACTTGTCCAGCGGAGTCAGAAACGATTCGAGCTTGCCGATCGCCTCCGCCAACTCCGGCGCGACTTCGTCGGCTCGCGCGGTTCGCGGCCAGGTGGCGATCAGCGAGGCACTCGCTGCCCCGACGCTCAGAAAGAACCGCCGCGTGAGACGTTGATGCTCGGACAGGAATTGATCGAGTGGAGTCATGAGATCGCATCCTGCAAAAGAAATTGGGAAGCCCTACTTCTTCTCCTCATGCTTGTGATCATGATCGTGCGAGTGCTTGATCTCGCCAGTGAACTCTTTGCCGTTGATGCTGATCTTGAACTTGCCAACAGCCTTCGAGTCCTGATGGAACGCCTCGAACAGCGATTCACTGGTGATTTCAAAACGGGACGCTTTGCCATCTGCGTCCGCCGGACCAGCCGTCAGTGCATGCGCGACGGGAGCGTCTTTGCCGGGCATCTCCAGTGTGAGTTCCTTCGCCTCGATGGCCACCGCGGTCTTCGCGTCCGCACCGAGCAAATACAGAGTGAGCTTGCTTTTCTCCTCATCGACGACGACTTCCGCGTGGAATTCTTCTTCGCCGAGTTCGATCAGATCGCCTTCGTGCGGCCCGCGACCGTGGCCATGATCGTGTGCGTGAGTATGTCCGTGCTCGGCATCCGGCGCGGAGTCCTTGCCTTTGTCGAAGGTGCGAAACTCGCCCCCTTTGTCTCCGCCGCAGCCGGCCAGTCCCGACAGTCCCAGCATCACCGCCGCCGACAACAACCACATTCCCGTTTGCGTTCGCATATCCATTCGCCTTTCGATTTCCAGAGTTTTCAGCAGTTTCAAAACATCGTTCCAAGAACGGGCCGAATTATGGATGACGGCGTCCGGGAGGGCGAGGCTGGACGTTACGCCGGTTCCGGTGCGGGCTCTTCCGAATAGAACCAGTTCGCCACGAAGTGCTCGCCGCAGAAGACAATCAGCACGAGCAGCAGGATCAGCGGATAAACCTCTTCGCCGAGCCGTCCGGTCGTGACCCGGCGTTGCAGGGTGGCGATGTCGCGTGACAGCGAGAACCGCTTCTCGCCGAACATCTGCGTCAGGTCGTCTTCGTTCATGCGGCGGAAATCGCTTTCGCTCGGCGAGGCGTTGATGCTGAACCCGCTCGCGAATTTCGACTGCGGATCGGCTGACAGCACGCCGTAGTGACCAAGCTGATCCGTCTCGCGAATGGCGAACGAAGCGGCACCGGCCGGCACGACACCTGGCACTTGCTGGCCGCTCGGTTTGCGGAGTAGGTAATTCGTCAACGGCGGTTCACCGTCGGCTCGCACGAAGACATCCTCGCCCGCGAGATAATTGAACGTCGCTTCGCTGCGGCCGGAGAGGTACTGCATCAATTGATCCGCCAACACAATGAATGCCCAACTGCGCGGGAGATCGTTCCAGCCGCGCAGGTCGGCGGCGGTGGTCAGCATCGCCACGCGGCCAGCTCCGATGCGACGCTCGATCAGAGCAGGATCGGCCTTCGGATTGGAGTACGACATCAAGACATTCGCTCCGTCCGGCAGAGGCGCGAGCACCGTCCAATGTTTGCGAATCTCGACGGCGGCCAACTCACCCGCGCCACCGAATTCGTCCAGCTTCTTCAAAGCGGGATGATTGAGGTTCTTCGGATCGAGTGCCTGCGGCGGCGAAAATGTCAGCGTGGCATTCAAGGACGCAGGCAGCACGGTCGCTGCTGCCTCAGAATTGTACGAGACGGAGTCCACGCCGTTCGGCTCATTGATCTGCGCCGATGAGCCGAGAAACACCGCCAAGCCGCCGCCGTTGCTGACGAATTTTTGCAGCGACTTCCAGGTCGTGTCGCTCACCGCCGGCACGCTGTTGAGCACCACGACCGAGTAATCGTTGAATCTCGTCCCCGTCAGCTTCGACGGACGAATGTCGTCGACGCGGTAACGAGCTTTGCCGGCTTTGACGAGATCCTCCGGCATCAAGGCGTCCTTGAGATAATCGGCCACCGCGTTGCTCGGCGAGACCAGCAGCACCTTCGGCGGTGGTTTGATTTCGAGCGTGAAGTGTCGCACGTCGTTCATCGGCAGCGGATCGCTCGAAAGCAAACGTAGCTCGCCATGAACGATCGGGCCTTGCAGGTTCGCGACGTGCATTTGCACGCGAGCACCTTGCTGGCCGCCGACCTTCACCGGGTGTTTCCCTTGCGGGATGAGCTTGCCGTCGCGGCCCAGCATCGACAGTTCGACGGTCTTCTCGGATTCTTCGATGCCGATTGCCGACAGTGCGGCTTCGATGGTCAGCGAACTCCCCTCGGCGAGGCTTTGACGAGACAGCGTCACGTCGGTGATGCCGACATCGTGCGGAGCCAATTCGCCGACGTCGATGACGTACACCGCGACCCACGGCAAGCGTTCCAGTTCGTCCTTCAAAAGTTGAGCACCGCTCGTCCGCCACGACGTCGCGCCGAGATCGGTGAAAAGATAAATCTCGCGGATGAAGCGGTCGCGGCGATCACTCTGCGCGACCGACTCTTGCTCGTTGAGCGTGCGGCCTTGATCTTGTTCTTGCAGCGTGAGTGCCGCTCGCAGTCGTTCGTTCAGCGGTTGCGAGACCGGCTGCGGGGCGAGGCTTTGAATCTTCGACTTCACGCCGACCAAATCCGCCTGAAACAAAATCGGAGACGTCGAGTTCGACTCGCCAACCGCGATCCGGCTGCGCGGTGGCAGCGAGTCCATGTGGCCCAGCGCGATCGACTTGCCCAGATCGAGCCGCGTCTTGCCTTCCTGTGTGTACTGCATCGACAAACTGGTGTCGAACAGGAACACCGCCGCCACCGGCAGGTCACTGCTGACTGCCGGCGCCGGCGCAGAGATCTCCGCTCGCAGCCGATTCACATACGGCAGGATGACGGCCAGTGCGATCAGCGCCGCGACCGCAGTTCCGAGTCCGCCGCGCAACATCGTCCGGCGATAGGCCAACGTCTGCACCGACAGCTTTCTCTTCTGCCACGTCCGCATCAGACCGAAGTACGTTCCAAGCGCCGCCGCGACGACACCGAACAGCGACAGCATCTCGGTCGTGCTCAGTTCGTAGCTCGCTTCCGGCAACGACGGCCGCGCGGCCGCGATCGCCAAGCCGATGATGACCAGCATCCGCAGCAGCATCAGCCACACATGCCTCAGTCTCAGCCGCCGCACGTTTTGTCGCCGCCGCATGAGAATCAGCCGCAGCGCGGGAAACGGCAACTTCCTCGGCTTCGCCCGCAACAAAAAGTGCAGGATGACCGGAATCACGGCCAGCCCAGCGGCGTAAATCAGTGCGGGATGAATCAGCGACATCGAGCTTTTCCCATCTTTCTGTCCTCCATCTTTCAGCCAAAGTGCAGTTGGCGGAACGCTGGCGGCAGAACGATGTTCGCAAATTAGGGATTGAGTCGAGCCGCAGTTTGTCCCGCGGAGCGTCCAACTTCCAGTGGACTTGATCCCACTGGGATCGCTCCTCGATCGGGTGCATCCTTGTCGACTTCACGCAGCGGGTCCGGCCAATCGGCTGGCAGCGCGACTCCTGAATTGACCGCTGGGCTTTCGCGGCTCAGCCGAAAGTCGAAGGCATCCGCGTTCAGATCGGAAATCGCGAAGCGCGGATCGGCGACCAGCGAGCGGTCGCTGACTCCGTTCGGAGATTTCTCTTTCTGAGCCGCGTAGTCCTTCGACTGCCGATACCGCTGAAACAGCGTGGCGGCAGACTGCTCGCTGGTCCCCGGAGCCCAATACAGATTGCCGTCCGCCTCGACCGGCTGATCGAGAGTCGGCGGAACGAAGCCCGGCAACTTTTCCAGATGCACGAAGAGGTTGTTGAACGTTCGACGTGGCAGACCCGATCGAACGGCTCCCAGCGAGGCCATCGAGGCATCGCGAGCCTGTTCCTTGGCGAGCACCGTGTTGTGATAAATCGTCATCGCCGACCACGGCGGCGAGCCGTGATCCCCCATCAGCTTGCCGTGCGAGACGCGCAATTCGCGGTCGCGCACCGAGGGGCGCCCCGTCAGCACCGCCGGCCGCAGATCGAACAGATTGCGGTAAATGAAGACCTTGTCTCGCGTGTCCTCGGAACCGCCGAACGCCAACGCCGTCAGACAGCCGCGAAAGAGGTTTTGATGAATGTGAATCTCAGCCCCGCTCCCCATGAAGAGATGCCGCGGGTACATCGGGCTGAGGTAGATGCCGTCGTCCTGCGTCCCGTCGATCAGATTGTGATGAAACTTCAGGCTCACTCCGCCAAGGTACGGGCCGTCGTGCGAGTCGGTGAAATCGCAGTACGAGATCTCCCAGTTGTCGTTGCACGGATGCGCGAAGACCTCGAACTCGCGGCCATTGTCGCCAACGAGTGTCGCGTGCGTGTTCAGTCGCGTGATGTCGCGATTCGGCCGACCGGGATACGCTCGCTTGCTGGTGTCGGTGCGGAACAACCACGGCGGACAACTGCCGTACAATCCGCAGCGATGCAGCTTGAGAGGCCCCGTCGCGCGTGCTCGCACGCCGTACGAGCCGCACCAAATCGTGACGTTGTCGAACTCGATGTGCTCGGCCCGGTCGAGGATGACCGCATCGTAGCCGGCTCCGCGAATCGTCAGGTCTTGCACTCGGATGTGTGCCGCTCCGTCGATCAACAGCGGCACCGACCGAAACGGCGCGACGATCAGCGGCAGCTTGCGCGGATCGGTCTCGCCGTTGTAGTTGTCGAGCCCCGGCAGATGCGTGTGGCTCAATCGGCAATGAATGTGCCCGCTCGCCGCGTCGTACCACAACCCCGGCCCACACCACAGCGGCTTGATGTCGGTCGTCTTCGATTGGTCCCAATCGTCGTAGTCGATCAGCTCATTGGTCGCCTGCAAGTCCGACCGATGAAAGTACGAGTTCAATCCGATCATCGAATCGCCGAACGCACCGATCGCCTCGCGCACGTTCGGATATTTCTTCGTTGACCGAAATTCACCGCTCGCGCCGTCTCCGATCGGCTGCCAAGATTTGTCCGGCGACTGTGAGAACTCCGACCAGCTTCCGTCGATGACCGCCGTCTCGCCCGGCCACGACCGCAACGTGAACGGCTTCTCCGCAGTTCCTCGCGCGGCAATGACCAGCCGCTCAAAATACACGCCACCACGCAAGGTTACCGTCGTGCCGGGAGTTGCTCGGTTGATCGCGACTTGTACGGTTCGCAGCGGTGCGGCCTGAGTGCCCGCATTGCCATCGTTCCCATTCTCGGCATCGATCACGAGCATCGGCCCGGCCGGCAATGCTCGATTCGATGCCGCCGGTGCGACTCGCAGCGGGCGATGCGACTTCCAGGTTTCTTCGCCGTGGGCAAAGTCCGCGACGGATACCGCCAAAACACAACCAAGCACCGCGACGATTCGCATTGTTGATTTCCTTTTGGACTGCGGTGACCGGAGTCACCGCTTTTCAAAACGGCTTGTCTCAACAGAACGCAGTCGAACACTTGTCACAATGTCGTTTGAAAAGCGACGAGTCTGGTCGTCGCACTTCAAGTTAGCCGTTCGGTGTCCAAATTCGCTGAGTGGATTCGGTACCGCAAGCGCGAGCGACTCGGCGAGCTTTCAGGCGGACATACGGCGGCACGAACCGGCCGCGATGTCCGAAGTGTCCTGGCGCGGCTTTGTGATCCGCCCGAAACGGTTCGCGCAGGTCTTCGAGCACGAATCCGCTACGACACAACTCACCGATCAAATCGTCCCAGCGATGCAGGAACTCGACCGCACCTCGCTCGCGGTACGAATCGTCGGAGACATTCGGCAGAGGCCCGTCGCGGTAGTACTCGACGCCGATGACGTAGCGATCCTCGTCGTCGCGATGCGAAATCTGCAAGCTCGTCGGTTGCTTGTGCTGGCTGATGTACAGGCCGTTGTCTCGCAGCACGCGAGCAATTTCGCGATACGTCTGAGCGAGATCGCGAACGTAGCAGGTGCTGACCGGCTGATGCACGATGTCGAAGCTGGCGTCTTCCAGCATCGCCAGGTTGTCCATCGAAGCTTCGATCGTCCGCACGGTCAGCCCACGCTTGGTCGCCTCTTGCTGATCCAGCCACAACATCTCCGGACTGAGATCGACAACCGTGACGTTCGCTCCGGCGACGGCGTACAGAATCGACTGCCAACCGCCCGCTCCGGCCAAGCAGAGCACGTTGAGTCCAGTCACGCTGGCCGGCAACCAGCCGCGACGGTCGAGCGTCGTCAGCGGAGCTTGGCACTCTTCATCCGTCGCAACCTTCGAGAACGGACTGCCCTGCGCCATCCGATTCCAGGCCGCGCGGTTTTCTTGCAGGAAATTGCTCACGACAGCAACGCCGCAGTGAAGGTGACAAGATCGTTCTTCGATTGAGCCACTCGCTGCAACACGTCCATGCGGCCGGCGTCGCGGCAGAGTTCGGAGAACGAGAACGAACTGCTGTCTTCGAGGTTCAGCAGGTGTTGCTCAGCGAGTTGCACCGCGTCGTCCCAGCGGCCGATGCGCGAGGCCAGATCGACCAGCACATAGGCGATGAGCTGCTTGTCCGCATCATCCAACTCCGCGTTGAGTTGTTCTTTGAAGTACGCGAGTGCCTCATCGACCTTCTCGCCGGAGAGTGCCAGGAAAAAGTGGCGATGAGCCGGATAAAACTCGGCGAACGGCGGATCGCCGGGATACTGGAACTGCGGGTCGAGATGGCTACCGTATTCGGACAGTTCGATGGCCAGCTTCAGTTCGGGTGACGACTTGTCGAGGAACCGCGCGAATCGCACGACGGCGTTCAAGTGCGACACGTCGATGTGATAATTCCCCTCTTGGAACAACCAATCGCGGCCGGCGATTGCCTCATGCAGCGAGTCGGCCGGCGGAGCGAGCGCCATGCGGCGCTGCACGTCAGCACTCACCGATTCGGTCAGGTCGGTGTAGAGGTGCTTGACCAGAATCGCCGCGCAGCGTTTCCGATCGTCGGCCGGCAGCCGAGCCATCTGCTGTTCGAGCGACGTGATTGTGCTGCACGTTCCGTGAGTCTTCAGCATCCACTCGACACCCTTCGTCGGATTCGCACCCTCGAACAGCGCGACCTGAATCAGTTCTTCGGTCTCATCACCCGGTTCGCGCCGTGACGGCATCGCGGCCAGAGCCTTCGCAACCGGCTCTGATTCGCGAATCGTGCGGAAGTAGAGCCACGCATTCGCAATTTGCCCGGCGTCCAAGAACAACTGCCCGACTTCGCGCGCCGCCTCGACGTACGTCTTCTCAAAATCCGTCCGCTTGTCGGTCGGTACATCGTCGAGCGACGTTGGCCGCAGCAGCGGCAAGCCAAGTTGCTGCTTCCTTCGCATCAACGTGGCATCAAACAGCCGGTGGTAGTCCTTGCTCGCCTTGAGCGAATCGAGCAGTTTGTCAAACACGGCGGACGCGCCGGAGGATTTTGATTCGGTCAATGCGGTGAAGGAGTCGGTCATGGTGGGGTTTCTGGTCGGAAGAGTGATGTCGGGAGATACTCTGCGGCGTTGCGTTGAAAATCAGAATTAATAGCGAGCCAAGTCGCCCGCTTGTTGCTTGAGGTTCAGCTTGTTGACGATCTCTTGAGCGCCGACGACCATCATTCGCAGTTCGCTGCCGATGGCGATGAATTGCCAGCCTTCTGCGATGCGCTTCTGGACGTCGTCGGTTGATTGCACATGCAGGCCGACAGGAGTTCCGGTCTTCTTGCCGGCTGCGAGGACTCGTTGCAGCATCGCTTCGAGTTCGGCCGGCGACGGATCGATGCCATCGGGTCCACGCATCTGAGCTTGCAGGTCATTCGGACCGACGAAGATCGCATCGACTCCCGGTAGGCTGTAAATCGCCTCTGCGTTTTCGACCCCTTCTGGAGACTCGGTTTGCAGGATGACCAGAATCTCGTCGTTGGCGTGCTTGAAGTAGTCGCCGGCCGTCGCGTCGAAATTCAGAGCGTGCAGCGCCCCACCGACCGAGCGATTACCCGCAGGCGGATACTTTGCCGCTGCGATCGCGGCCTTGGCTTCGGCGACGGTGTTGACCATCGGGACCACAATTCCCATCGCGCCGCCGTCGAGCACCCGCTTGATGTGATCGTGATCGCCGCGAGGGACTCGCGCGATCGGCACGCAACCGGCCTCGGCGATCGATGCGAAACACATCGACGCGTCGGACCAGTCGATTGGCGAGTGCTCCAAATCGACCGTCAGCCACGGGAAACCCGTGCGAGCCATAAATCGGGTCGCAAACACGTTTCCCAACGACAACCAAGTGCCGACTTGTGGCTTGCCGGCTTTGAGCGCGGCTTTGACGGGATTCTTCTTCATGGTGCTTTCTCGTGGAGCAGGCGGATGGCCTGGTGGGGTGACTGACCTTCAGTTTCCAACGGAGCAGGCGAGCCGCCTACTCGACGAACGGGCGTGATTCTCCGACTTGAACTTGCGGCGTCAACCGAACCAACCGGAAGAGTGAGTTGAATCTCGCCCTGTCCCCAAATAGATTTCCGCCCCTTCGGCCTCTCCGAGGACAGGTAGCTCAGTTGGTAGAGCACAGGACTGAAAATCCTGGTGTCGGCGGTTCGATCCCGCC
>QWQF01000143.1 GCA_003669125.1 Planctomycetota bacterium | reverse complement strand
GCCCACCGGATCGTGAGTGCGAACGGGCTTGGCCTGCGATGTCGCGGCCGGAGGCTCGTTGCTGCTGGGCGCGACGAGAGCCGGCATTTCCAACGCGGTTTCCATGAAGTCGTCAGCGGAGTTCGACATCGTGAAACAGTCTAATGGACGCTTTCATCCACAGCGTTGCGACGGCCCGTCGATGACACTCAACACCGCACAACTCCGAACGCTTCGCCGAAAATCAAAAAATTACGAGAAGCCGCCATCCTGAGTTTTGCAGCTCATCCAAATAACCCCAGACGGGCAATCTGTGACTGCGGCGGGACGTTATTGTGCCATCGACGCGGAGATAACGTCCGGCAAGGGGGCCGCAGATTTCGGGCTGGCCGCTCGAAAATCTTCGCCGACCAGTGTGGCCAACGTCGCCGCGATCTGACTGAGTGTCGCGCTCACATCCGACCGTACCCCCATCGCTGGCGTGTCTGGGCCGAGCACTGCCGACCAGATGAACTCAGCACCCTCGATCTTCGCCCCGTGATCGGTCCAATCCCGAATTGTGTTGCCTCGGCCGTGATCGCAGGCCAGCACCAGCGACGTCTGGTCTTTGTATTCGGGAAGCGACTGCAACAACTCCCAGAGTTTCGCGGTGAATGCGTCCGCTCGATTCGCCGCATGCAAATACCGGTCGTAACGCCGAGCGTGTGCCCACTCGTCCGTCTCACCCAGGCCGATGAACAGCACTCGCGGCTTGTGCTTGAGCAGGTACTCGCGCGCGACCTGCATCGTGATCACGTCAATTTGATTGTCCGGCCAGAGCACGACCGTGTCTGAAATCATCTCGTTGAGCAACCGCTCGCGATCGGTCAGCGAATCGCCGGGGATCGGCACGATGCCCGCGTTGACGTACACGCCGCTGCGCTGCTGATTGAGGATCGACGGGAACACGTCCCACGTCGCGATCGCGGCGACTCGCTGCTCGAAGCCGGGGCGACGATTCAAGAACTCCAGCACGTTGACATGCGGGTTCGGAACTTTCTTGTTGGAATCGATCCCCTTGTCGTCCGCGAACCCGCAAAACATCTCGCTGTACCCGGGGTACGAAAACTTGTGAGTGTTCTCCAACTTGGCCGCTGCATTCTTGGACGGGTCGCCGAAGATCTGTCCTCGTTTGGCGATGGTCTTCCACATGAACGGCAGCAGCGTCTCGCGACGTTCGTCATCGGTCTCGCGCCAGTAGCGCCGTTTGACGCCATCGACATCGGCGACGCCAGCGTCCTTCGCGATCAGAATCTCCTGCGCCCCGCCAAACATCTCCTGCCAGCGAAAGCCATCCCACGTGATGTAGATGACTTTTCGGTCTTTCCGAGCGATCAACTCAGGCTCGCCCTGAGCATTCGCGAGAGAAGAATTCATCGCCAGCAATATCAAAGCAATCAGCCATGCTCTCACGATCAATCCCTCTGAAGGCTCGCAAGCCGTGGGGCAGTTTGAAAACCAGCCCACGATTTCACGGCTGCCATTGCCGTCGATAGCGTTTGGTTGGGCGACGAATCAGAGCATCTCGAACGGGAATCACAAGCCATGAGCATCTGGCGTTGGGCCCCTTTCTGACGCTCATCATCACCACATCATCTGCATGATCACCGGCTCCGGCTTCAAAGATCCACACTCCGTCGAAGAGGCGGTCGGTGCGCCGCTCGTCGGTTTGGAAGAATTCGCGAGATTGGGCGGTTCGTAGTTCGGACGCCTACGACCGAACAATTCACCGACCGGACGTAGGCGTCCAGTCTACTTCGTGCGTCACTCGACCAACCCCGGCTTCCTGACACCGGAGCCGGCTTGCTTCGTCGCCGAATCACCCAGGTCCGCGCGGGCTTTGTCGGCGAGGGCGGCCAGTCGCGTGACGACATCGGCGTGTTGATCGGCGACGTTGGTGGTTTCGTTGCGGTCGGATTCGAGATCGAACAAGGCGAGTTGAATCTTCTGCTGAGCCGGTTTGCCGGGGCGTGAGTTTCCACCGACGTTGCCGGACGTGGTTGAGATGTAGTCGTGCGGGAAGTGCAGTTTCCAGTTTCCGCTGCGGACGGCTTGCAGGTGTTGGCCCCAGTAGAAGTAGAACGCTGCGTGCGGTGACTTCGCGTTCGGTTGGCCGGAGATCAGCGGCCAGATGTCGAGGCCGTCGATCGGACGCTTCGGCAACTCCGCGACACTGAGCTTGGCGAGCGTCGGCAGGATGTCGATCGTCATGGCAGGCTCGCGACAGACTGAGCCAGTCGGAATTTTGCCGGGCCAGCGCATGATGCAGGGGACGCGGACGCCGCCGTCCCAAGACGTTCCTTTGCCTTCGCGCAGGCCGCCGGACGAGCCGGCGTGATTGCCGTAGGTCAGCCACGGGCCGTTGTCGCTGGCGAAGATCACCAGCGTCTCGTTCGTCAGGCCCAGCCGGTCGAGCGTTGCGGTGATCTGGCCGACGGACCAGTCGATCTCTTGGACCACGTCGCCGAACAAGCCTTGCTCCGACTTGCCACGCTGCTTGTCCGAGACGAACAGCGGCACATGCGGCATCGAGTGCGGCACGTAAACGAAGAACGGCTGAGCCTTGTGTGACTCGATGAACTTGACCGCTCGCTCGGTGTACCACGTCGTGAGGTTCGGCTGATCCTCCGCCGTGACGCGTGGATTGATGATCTTGTCCCCTTCGATCAGCGGCAGATGCGGCCAGCGTTTTAAGCGTTCTGCCTCCGGCAGATTCGCCACGCCCGGATGAAACGGCCACATATCGTTCGAGTACGGCAAACCGAAATATTCGTCGAACCCGTGCCGCACCGGCAGGAAGCACGGATGATGGCCGAGATGCCATTTGCCATAGATCGCCGTCGCGTAACCGCGCGGCTTGAGCACTTCGGCGATGGTCGTCTCGTCGTCGTGAATCCCGTGCTTGCTCTGCGGTCCCAGCGCGCCGAGGATGCCGACTCGATTCGGATAGCACCCCGTCAGCAGCGCCGTCCGCGACGCGGAACAAACCGCCTGAGCGACATAGAAATCAGTGAACCGCACACCGTCCGCCGCCAGCTTGTCGAGGTGCGGAGTCTTCCAGCCTTTCGCTCCGTAACAGCCGAGGTCGCCGTAGCCGAGATCATCGGCGTAGATCAGCACGACGTTCGGTAGCCGTTCCGCCGCGAGCGACGCTGTGGCCAGGACATTCAGCAGCCAACCACACAGCAATGCGGAGACGATCGTTGGGTGACGCATGGGAAACCTCTGGTCGTGTGAGTGACGGCTTTGCGAGCACGGCTACTTCGAGTCGATCTTTCGCGGAGCCACCAAAGCGTGCAATTGCGGCATGTCAAAATGTTCGAGCAAGCCGAAGCAGAACAGTTCGGCGGCTTCGCTGACTCCACGATTCTGTTCGATGACGTACTGCTTCAAGCTGGTCATGGCATCGCGTTGAGTGACCTGGCCGACGGCTTGCGGTTCCAGCGCGGTGGCGACGAGTGTGATCAGTCCCGATCGCGGGCCAACCGAGTACAACGTCACGGTGCGGCCAGAACGGTCGGTGTCGTGAGCGTGTCGGGCGATCGCGGCCAATTGACTGGCCTGCACGCCGAGCGGCCGGTCGCCCACGGTGTCCAGCATCAAACCCCACAGCCAATCGCGTGAGGCGATCTTTGATTCGCCGAAGAACAGCGGATCGATCGCCAGCACTCGCTGACCGGCCGCCAGTAGCTTTTCGATGTCTTCGGCGACGGCCGCTCGACCAGCGTCGGCCGCAACGACCGTCGTCCCCCGCGACTCACCGCGTGACAGTTCGACGACGGGCACAGTCCATTCGTTGCCGAGTCGCAATCGCCAACGCTGAATTTGGGTGCTGCCGGACTTTGTGTCGGCAGACTCCGCTGACGGCACCTCTTCGGCGTCCACGTCAAAGGCCTTCGCCGCAACGATTCCCGCGAGCAACTTGCGTCGTTTGGCTTGCCAATCTTGCTTCGCCGATTTGTTGGCCGGAGCTTCGTCCGCGCGAGGCAATTTCTCAGCCAACGATTTCGCCAGCGACGTGAAGGTCGCGTTGTCGTCGGGAACGGAGACGAACAGCTCGTTGAGCTTCTTGACCTCGCCCGCTTCGCACTCAATTTCTTTGGCATCGAAATTCTTCGAGCCGTCGTAGAAGAACGCACCGATCGCTCGGTAAAACGCTTCGCGGTTGTCGTGGCCGAAGTTGTGATCGCCGGGAACGTGATTGACGTGAGTGATCAACCGGTCGGTCTCTCCGAACAACGAGTAAATCGGTCGGCAACTCGCGAGCAGCGGCGGCAGCGCGTGACCGGCGGCGAAGCAGCAGTTGTCGTGAGCATTGAACGTCAACAAGGTCGCTCGCGGAGCACGCATCGCCGTCAGATGAATGTAATCGACGTACTTGCCCAGATCGCACGGCGTCTGCTCGGAATCGCCGAGATCAGTGTTGCTGCGGACTCGCGTGAGGTAGCTCGAATAGCCAGCCACCGGATTCGCGAACGTCACGCGCGGATCGAGCCCGCTGATGAAGATCGTCTGCCAACCACCGCCCGACAGGCCGGAGACGGCGACGCGGTACGAGTCCGTATTCGGAAGTTTCAGCAACAGGTCAAGTCCCTTCGACATCGTCAAATAAAACGGAGCGATGCCGCTGCTGCCGCACAGGTCGAGTTGATTCATCTTCGAGTGATTGAAACCGTCTTGCTTGAACTGCCCCATGCCGAACCATTCCGGGTTAAGCACGATCATGCCCCGTTTCACGAGATTGATACAGCGAATCTGTTTGTAGTCGGCCGCCTTGCCGCTCGCGTCGTGTCCGTTGACGTTGAGCACGACCGGCACCTTCGTGGCCTTGTCGTCGGCAAGTTTGTCCGGGACGTACAAGAGCGCCGGAATCCACATCCCCGGCAGGCACTCGTAGCGCAATTTCTTCACGACGTACCCCGGTCCGCGCAGCGGCTCGCCGACGTATTCGACCGACAGCGGATGATCGCGCCACTTCGCGGCCTCGCCACGGAAGACGACTTTGTCGAGCACTTCCTGCCGCCACTTCGCGGCCAAGGCGTCCCAGTCCTTGGTCGTCTTCACTTCCGGGAGCTGTGGGATGCGGCGTTCGAGAAAAATCTGCGTCTCTTCGAGCGACGTCTGCGGTGTGATGATCGGCCGAGACAACTCCGCCTTGAGATCGAAAGTCTCGGCAGAAAATGCGGGACGATGCGCCGCGAGCATGATCCAACAGGCGACGAAGAGCGGGCAGAGTCGATTCATGGCGATCTTCTCCATTGAGGCAGGTTTGCACATTCGTCGTGGTTGCGGAGATTTGAATCCGTCCGACGCGAGACGCGCGGCCACGTTCACAGCTTGCTCAGCTCGTCGACCAGCATTTGTCGCACGACTTTCGCGTCGGCTCCTTTGAGTTCCTTCATGATCTGACCGATCAGCGAACCGGCGGCGGCCTGCTTGCCCGATTTGAAATCGGCAACCGGCTTCGGATTGCGAGCGATCACGTCGGCGATGACCTGTGTGATCGCGCTGGTGTCCGTCACGACGGCCAGGCCGCGCTCGGCGATAATCTGCTCGACGCGAGCGGTGCTGAGGTCGCTCCCCCTGCCCTCTTCGTGAGCAGCGTCGTGGTCGGCCAGCAACACCGCGAAGACCTCGCGGGCGCTCTTCACGGTGAGCTGATTCGCGGTGACTCGCTTCAACAGATCACCCAGCACTTCCGGACGAATCGGAAACGCGTCGATGCCGAGGTTGCGAGCGTTGAGTTCGCGTTGCACGTCCTGCGTGAGCCAGTTAGCCGCTTGCTTGCCGTCGCCGCAGAGTTTCGCGACTTGCTCGAAGTATCGCGTGAAGTGATCTCCCTGCGAGACGATGACGTCGGCGTCGTAGTGCGACAGGCCGAGGTCCGTTCGATAGCGCCGGCGGCGAGAGGCCGGAAGCTCGCAGAGTTCGGCTTTGACCTCGGCGAAGAACTCGTCGCTGACGGTCACCGGCGTCAGATCGGGATCGGGGAAGTAGCGGTAGTCGCTGGCCTCTTCCTTGCCGCGTTGAGCGAATGTCGCGCAGCGATTCGCATCCCAGCCGCGTGTTTGCTTCGGGACGTCGCCGATCTTCGCGTGAGTCCGCTCCCAGTCCTCGATCTGCCGAGCGACTTCAAATTCGATCGCCTGCTCAACGCCGCGGAAGGTGTTGAGGTTTTTGATCTCGACAATCGGCGTCGCGATCTTTTGCCCGTCGTCGCCGTGAACCCACAGGTTGACGTTCGCGTCGCAGCGCAGCGAACCCTCCTGCATGTTGCAGTCGGAGACCTCGATGTACATCAGCAACAACTTCAACTCTTCGAGGTATTTCTTGGCCTCGGCCGCCGAGCGCAGGTCCGGTTCGCTGACGATCTCCAGTAGAGGCGTTCCGGCCCGATTCAGATCAACGTGGCTGTCATGGCCTCGGCCAGATTCGTCGTGCATGTTCTTGCCGGCGTCCTCTTCGAGGTGTGCGCGAATCAGCCGGATCTTCTTCGTCTCCCCCTTCTCGATGTCGGTCTCGATCTCGACAAAGCCGTGACTGCTGAACGGCAAGTCGTACTGGCTGATCTGATAGCCCTTCGGCAAATCAGGATAGTAGTACTGCTTGCGGTCCCACTTGGTGAACCGCGCGATGTCGCAACCCAGAGCCAGCGCGGTCTTCAGCGACAAGCGGAACGCGGTACGATTCATCACCGGCAACGAGCCGGGCAATCCGAGACAGACCGGGCACGTTTGCACGTTCGGATTGTCTGGGTTGAACGCCGACGAGCAGCCACAAAAGATCTTCGTTTTCGTCTGCAACTGGACGTGAACTTCCAGGCCGATGATGGTTTCGTAGTGCATGAGCCGTCTCTTCGATGAAGGCAATCCTGCGCCGGTTCGGGGCGACTCGTGACGGACTGAATTCATTGAGCTGCAAACCAGTATCGAATGACCCGAATCACACCGTACGACACCGCGGCAACAATTCCGGAAGCCGGGATCGTCAGAATCCACGCCCAAATCACACGGCGGGCAATTCCCCACTGGACGGCTGAAAATCGTTGAACGGCACCGACTCCGATAATCGCACCAGTAATCGTGTGCGTCGTGCTGACAGGAATTCCCATCTGGGCCGTTCCGAACAGTGCCACGGCAGCGGCCGTTTCGGCGCAGGCCCCGCTGTACGGCCGCAGCTTGGCGATTTTCAGGCCCATCGTCTTCACGATGCGCCAGCCGCCGGACAACGTCCCCAGCGCGATCGCCAAGTGGCAGATCAGTACGATCCAAAATGGAAACGTCTCTTTGCCGGACTCGAAGCCGGCCTGCCGGTCATTCCACAGCGTGGCGTACAGCAGCGCGGCGACAATGCCCATCGTCTTCTGTGCGTCGTTGGTGCCGTGTCCCAGACTGAATGCGGCGGCAGAACCGAGTTGCACCACTCGGAACCACCGATCCACTTTGGCGGGAACTGCGCGCCGAAATGTCCACAACAATGCAATGATGAGGATCAAGGCCAGCACCAGTCCCACCAACGGCGAGATCACGATGTACTGGACCGTCTTGATGAATCGGTCCCATTGCAGCACGCCGGAAAACTTCGACGCATGTGCCATCGCCGCTCCGCCGAACCCACCCAGCAATGCGTGCGATGAACTGGTGGGAAGCCCGACATACCACGTGATCAGATCCCACACGATGGCCCCGATCAATCCGGCCAAGATCACGTCGGGCGTGACAAACTCCTTATGCACCATCTTGCCGACGGTGTTTGCGATCGCGACGCCAAAAACCCAGGCGGCTGCAAAATTCCACCACGCCGCCCACATCACCGCAGGCAGCGGCCGCAGCACCCGCGTGCCGACCACCGTCGCGATCGAGTTGGCCGCATCGTGAAATCCGTTGATAAAATCGAACGCCAGAGCCACCACAAGAATGAACAGCACATACGGATGCTGCGCGATCTGCCCCATATCGCGCACGAATTCTCCAAAGACATGATCCATCGCTTCCATTCGCAGTCGCTCCAGTTTGGCAAGGCGCGGTCGAGTCGCTCAACTTGCCTTCACGACGATCTCGTTGATCACATGCGCCACGTCGCGGCAGGCATCAACGGTGTTCTCCAGCCACGCATACACTTCTCGCTGTTTGATGAACGTCATGATTTCCGGCGGGTTGGCGAACAAGTCCGCCTCGACGTTGCGGTAAATTTCGTCGGCCATATTTTCCAGCCGGCTGATCTCGCGCAACTCGATGGCCATCTTCTCGGAGCCGATGTGCTTGCGGCACATACTCACGGCCCGTTGCACATGGTTGCACGACTGTTGAATGATGAACGCCATCTTGACCGCTTCGGGCGTCGGCTTTTCGATGCCGAACGCGGTCAGCCGAAACGCGGCCTCTTCCAGGTTGTCGAGCACGTCATCGAGGCTCGTGGCGAGCGTGTGAATGTCCTCGCGGTCGAACGGCGTAATGAACGTCCGGCCGAGCGACGTCAAAATCCCTCCGACGGCGATGTCGCACTTGTGCTCCAGTTCGCGAATTTCGTTCATGCGCCGCTCGAGGTGATCGAAGTGATCCACGAGTTCCGCAAACGTCTGTGCCGCAGTGACGATGATCTTGGTCACTTCGTCGAACTGGTCGAAAAATTTCTGTTCCCGCGGAATCAAAGAGAATCGCATGGTGCTCCTTGAGAGTGCAACAAAGGCAAACGGCGACCTTCGATAGGTCTCCACAAGCTTTACGAGTATTTCACGCAAACTTCACGAGCCACAATCTACTCGGACGGCGAACCGACTCGCAACTCGGTCACACCGCCGAGTTGCTCACTGCCGGTAGTCGAACAGCGAAGATACTGCCGCGTCCGAGGTCGCTGGTGACTTCGACAGTACCGCCGAAAACCTGGACCCAATGTTTCACAATCGACAGGCCAAGTCCGGTGCCTCCCAACTCGCGCGAGCGGGCTTTGTCCACACGATAGAACCGTTCGAAGATGCGGACTTGATGTTGCTTGGGAATACCGATGCCGGTGTCCTCAACCTCGATCACCACTCGGCGGCCGTCGATGCGCCAACGCAACGACACACGACCTCCCGACGGCGTGTACTTGATCGCGTTGTCCACCAAATTATTGAGCACAGTCAGCAAGCCCTCTTCGTCTACCCAAACGACGACGCTCTCTGGCGGCGGATACGACTGCAATTCGACCCCTTTCGACGCGGCGACCGGCAAGTACTCATCCAAGCACACCTGCACAGTCTTCGCGACGGGGACCGGCAGCAGTTCGTAGGCGTCCTCGGCCGATTCGATCCGCGCGAGACTCAGCAAGTCCAGAATCAATTTGTGCAACCGCTCGGCCTGCTCGTCGATCCGCTCCAGGAACTTGCGGTTGTTGTTCGGATCGCTGATCGCACCGTCGAGCAGCGTTTCAGTGTAGGCTTGAATCGTCGTCAGCGGAGTCTTCAACTCGTGCGAGACGTTCGACACGAACTCGCGGCGCAGATTTTCGAGCCGTCGCAATTCGGTCACGTCGTGCAGGACGAGGACCGCTCCCGGCGGCGGATCGCCCGGCAACGGCGAACCGATCAACGCGACGATCGCGTTTGTGCGCGGCACTTCGTATTCGACTCGATCAGGCGTGCGACCGGACAACACCGCCTCGACCACCTGTTGCACGCGCGGATGCCGAGCCGCCTCGAACAGCGACAGGCCGGCCGCTTGAGCCTTCGGCAAATCGAGCAGCGGACCGGCGGCGGCATTCGCGTACAGAATCCGCTGCCGAGAATCGATCACGACAACTCCCTCAATCATCGACCCCAGCACCGTTTCCATCAGATCGCTGTTCTCGTCCCGCTCGCGCCGATTCGCCTGCAACTGTTCGAGCCGATGAGCCAACTCGCGGCTCATCATGTTGAAGGCGACGGCGAGCGTGCCGATCTCATCTCGATTCCGCACGATCACTTCTTGGCCGACATCGCCCGACGCAATCGCCTGCGCGGCCTGAGTCAATTGTTCGAGCGGCCGGACCAGCCGCCGCTCCAGAAAATAAGTCGCCAACAGCGCCAACAGCGTGACCATGATCGCCGTGCCGGCCACCAACCGCGCAGAGGCCGCCAATCGTTCTTGGAACGGAGTCCACGGCAGCGCGATTCGCACAAATCCGCGCGACTCCTCTCGCGATCCCACTCGCACCGCGCAGTATTCGAACCGCACACCAACCGACTGACTTGATCGAGTCGCGAAGCCCACTCCATCTTCCGACTCCGCGGCTTGTTCGATTTCCGGACGATCTCGATGATTCTCCATCTGCCGCGCATCGGCCGACGAATCGGCTAGCACGGTTCCGTCCGCGCGAACCAGGGTCAGCCGAGTGCCAACCTCACGTCCGAGCGACTCCAGCTTTGGCTGCCACGTCGCCCGCAATTCTTCGACCGGAGCATTCGACGATTCCCACACCGATTCGGCCAGCAGTCGCAACACCGCCGCCTCGTCGCGCAACCGCTGCCGCACTTCCGATTCAATCGCTTCACGCTGGCGGCTCAAAAATATGACGACGAACACAACCGCCGCCACGACCGTCAACGCGGCGTAGGTCAGAAACAAGCGCCAGAAGAGTCGTGAAGACCACATTTACTTCGGCTGCCCCAACGTCACCTTCAGTGTCACTCGTTCGCCTTTGCGGAGCACGATGACTTCGACTTCTTCTCCCGATTTGAATTTTCGCAGGGCGAGATCGAAGTCGTCGAGGCTGCTGATTTTGTTCATGCCGAATTCGACAATGACATCGGCAGCTTTGACTCCTCCCTTGTCGGCTGGGCCGCCGCCAGTGACACCCGAAAGTGCGTAGCCAGGCGTTTCGTTCCCCAAATCGGGGATCGAGCCGAAATATGGCCGGCTGCCGCCGCTGCGAGTTTGGGCCTGATCACCGGAGCCTTTGACCTCGACGTACTGCGGCTTCTCAATGGCCTGCACCGTTTCCAGAGTGACTTGCTCGATCATGTCGACCACGCGAGCCATGCCATCGAAATTGATGAGATGCACGTCGTCGCCGGGGCGGTGATATTCGCTGTGTGTGCCGGTGAAGAAGTGCAACACCGGAATCTTCTTGGCGTAGAATGACGACTGATCGCTGGGGCCAAAGCCTTCTGGCTTCATCACGAGTTCGAACTTCGAGACTCCGTTCAGTCGCTCAAGCTGCCCCTTCCAGTGGGGCGACGTGCCCGTGCCGTAAACGATCAGTTTTTCCTCTTTCAGGCGGCCGACCATGTCCATGTTGATCATCGCGACCGTCTTTTCGAGCGGGTAAATCGGCTCCTTGCAGTAGCGATCCGATCCGATCAAGCCCATCTCTTCTGCCGTGAATGCGATGAACACCAACCGCCGCTTGAGCGGTTCCTTGCGAGCGCCGAAACGCCGAGCCAATTCGATCAGCGACACGGTCCCCGATCCATTGTCGTCCGCTCCGTTGTGAACGTCTTTGACTCCGGGAGCCAGCGAGTTCTGTCCGCCGAAGCCAACGTGATCGTAGTGCGCACCGACGACGACTGTTTCCTCAGCCAACTCCCCCTGCCCTTCGATGACCGCGATCACGTTCTTCACATCGGTCTTGATGAGCTCAACCGACGCCTGACCTTCGGCCTTCCAGCCGGACAGCACGGCCGTTCTCGGTTTGAGATCCTGGTCGATCTCTGCTTCCAACGCCGCGAGTGTCTTCTTGAGCGATGCCTGCAACACCTGGTCGAGCGTGGCCTGGGTCACATGAAAAATCGGCCCTCCCGCATTCTGATTGAACCCGGCATATCCGAACTTCATCAGCACGTCGGTCTCGACCTTCGTGGCCGCGTCGCGCTGTTGCTGAACCTTCTTGACCGCCTCGTCCAGTTTTTCGCGAGCCGCCTTCACGGCTTCAGCGTTGTTCGCATCGGCGGCCAGCAGTACTGCGGCAGCATCGACAACCGGTTCGGCCGCGTCCTTCGCTCGCTGCTTGGCCTGCTCGATTTCCTTCTTGCCGGACGCAACATCGTTGACGAACAGTATCGCCGCCGCCCCCTTGCCGAATGCGTTGCTGATCTTCGCTCGCAAGTCGGCGTGGCGCGATTGCCCGCCGTGTCCTGCGGCGAACGGCCCGTGAGCGTCCCCCTGCCGAGGCGTCTTGCGAATCACGATCACGACTTTTCCTTTGATGTCGATCCCTTCGAGGTCTTGGTATTTGTCGTCCTTCGCGTCGATCGCATAGCCGCCGAAGACCAACTCCGCGTTGAAGGTGCCCGACGCTCCGAACGAGCAGACTTGAAAATCCTTGTCGATCGCCAGTTCGATGGTCTTCCCTTCCGGACCAACCAGCTTGAGCGTGTTCGTCGGCCCGAGCTTCGCACCGGTGGTCATCGTGAATTCTTGAAACGGATCGCCCCCGGCCGTGGTCACGTTCAGTCCCGCATCCTTGAACGCCTTGGCAACGTAATCCGCCGCCACGTTCAGCCCATTCGTCCCGACGCCTCGACCTTCGAGTTCATCCGACGCGAGGTATTTCAAATCCGAGGTCAACCGTGTCACGACTTCCGGAACAACTTCGGCCGATCCACCAGAACTGATCGCAAACACACACGCCATGAGTCCGACAGACAAGCAACTGGCGGTTCGGCGGGGCAACAGAATTCGCATCGTTTTTTTCCTCACATCAAATTGGACACTGTCGCGTGACACTCCACGAGAAATGCTGATTGGAAACTACGCGCGCAGCATTCGATAGGCTCGGTAGGTGTATTCGACGCCGCTGTAAACCGTGACGGCCACGGTCGCCCACAAGATCACGTCGCGGGCGAGGATGAATTGCGAGACTTCGGCGAATCGAGAATCCATCGACAGCAGGCTGCCGGTCACGGCCACGCACTGCAACACCATTTTGATTTTACCGCTCCAGACGGCGGAGAAATCGCGGCCGTGCTGTTCGAGAAACGCTCGCAGACTGGTGATGAACATCTCGCGGCCAAAGACGATCAGAGCCATCCAGGGATTTACTCCCGATTCCGGCTTCGCCACCAAGAATAAGAACGCTCCGCAGATGATGATCTTGTCAGCGAACGGATCGAGGATGCGGCCGAGCGTCGTGACCAAGCCGTATTTGCGAGCGATGTAGCCATCCAGCGCATCCGTCGCGGCCGCGACCACGAACATGATCGCCGCCGCGACCCACGATGAGCCGAGCGAAATCATCGCAAACAGCACAACCGCCAGCACCAACCGAGTCAGCGTGATGAAATTCGGAACGTTCAGCGAATGCCGATCGATGCGCGGCAACGGCCGCGCTGACGATGTTGCATTCGCGATTTCAACAGTCGGATCCGTGACTGGCATGCGTTATTCCTCAGACGCAACGACACCGAGCAAGTCGTAATCCTGGCGGGCCACGATGACGATTGGGACAATGTCGCCCAGTTCGAGTCCTTCGGCTTCGATGTAAACCGTGCCGTCGATGTCCGGCGCATCGGCAAACGTGCGGCCGGCGAACACACCCGGCTCGTCGGTCTCGCTGTCGATCAGCACGTCGAGTTCGTAGCCAACCAGCGTGTCGGCGAAGTCAAACGCGATTTGTTGTTGCACTTCCATCAGTTCGTCGCGGCGAGCATTCTTGACCTCTTCGGGCAGATGATCGCCCAGCTTCTCAGCCGGTGTGCCGGGTTCCAGCGAGTAGGTGAAGACCCCCATTCGTTCGAACTTCGAGTCGAACACGAACTGCTTGAGTTCCTCGAACTGCTCATCGGTCTCGCCGGGGAATCCGGTGATGAACGTCGTCCGCAGGACAAGGTTTGGGATGCGGTCGCGCAGCTTGTGGACGAGCTCGACCGTTTGGTCGCGGTTCACTCGGCGTTGCATCCGTTTGAGCATTGTGTCGTTGATGTGCTGCAGCGGCATGTCGAGGTACGGCAAAATCTTTTCGCTGCCGGCGATGGTTTCGATCAGCTCGTCCGAGAAGTTGATCGGGTACAGGTACATCAGCCGAATCCAATCCAGCCCTTCGACTTGATCGAGTTGCCACAGCAATTCCGTCAGCCGCACTTTGCCGTACAGATCGAGGCCGTAATATGTCGTGTCCTGCGCAACGATGATCAGCTCGCGAACGCCATCGGCCACGAGTTCTTTCGCTTCGGCGATGATCATCTCGATCGGCTTGGTGATGTGCTTGCCTCGCATTTTCGGGATCGCGCAGAACGTGCAGGTTCGGTCGCAGCCTTCGGAGATTTTTAAATAGGCGAAGTGATCCGGCGTGATTCGCAGTCGAGCTTGATCGTTCATCGCCTTGATCGGAGCCGGTCGGAACAGCATCCGTTGCTCGGTTTGTTGGCCGAGCAGTCGATCGGCGACCTTCGTGATCTCATCGCGGCCGAAGACGCCGACGATGTGGTCGATGTCCGGCATCTCGTCGAGCAAGCTGCCGCCGACACGTTCCGGCAGGCAACCGGCGACGATGACACCTTTCGTCTTGCCCGCCTTCTTCAGATCGAGCATTTCCTGAATGACCGATTTCGACTCGATTCGCGATTGCTCGATGAAGCCACAGGTGTTGACGATCACGAAATCCGCCCCGTCCGCCTCCGAGACCAGCGAGTAGCCGTCGAGCGACAGCGTGCCGAGCATCTTCTCGCTGTCCACAAGATTCTTCGGGCAGCCGAGACTCACGAAGGCGTACGTCCCCTTCGTGATGGTTTCGGCGGAAGTCAGCGGCTCAAACGTAGATGACACGGCAAGATTCTTTTTGATGGAGCGAAGATGTTTCGAAACGGCGAGCATTGTAGCCGACGCCGGATGAATTCAGAGCAAGGCAGCCGATCATTTCAGGGATTTCCGTGTTGTCGGATTTCGTCGCGACACCCGCACAACGCTCCCACGAGTGTTTGATCGAACAATCACTCGCTGGAGCGTCGTGCGGCCACTTTTTGCCGGCTGAAACATTGATCTGTCGAGGGGACAATTCTTGAACCTCTCTTTCTCACCTGCTGTTGGTCATTACAATCCCGCATCACCACGGAAAGTTGAGCGTCCTTTGTCTGAACCTGTTCCCGCCCATGAAGACCTGCACGATGCCGCCGCGCTCGGCGAGTCAGTGCCGTCTGGCACGACGATTCTGTATGTGCCGCAGACAGCCTCTTCGGTTTTGCCACCGAGTGTCGCGGCAGAATCCGACAAGCACTCGCAGACACCCGCAGCGGACCAATCGCCAGCGCCGAAACGCACGATTAAGCCTCACGCTGAAAAATTAACCGGCAAGACGCTCGGAGTTTATCGCTGCGACACGCTGCTCGGACGCGGAGCGATGGGAGCCGTGTACCTCGCGTTCCATCAGCAGCTTGAGCGGCGATGCGCTCTCAAGGTGCTCTCGCCGAAATACGTCGAGACCGATGCCGACTACGTCAACCGGTTTCGCCAGGAGGCGATCGCCGTCGCGAACCTGCATCACCCGAATGTCGTGATGGCCTATGCGGTCGGTAAGCATGACGATCTCCATTATCTGGAGATGGAATTCGTCGCGGGGAACTCGTTGCAAAAAGTTCTCGACACACGACAGCGGTTGACCCCGACCGATGCCTTGCGAATCACCGCCGAGGTCGCCGACGGACTCGCCGCCGCGCATCGCACGGGCCTGATCCACCGCGACGTCAAACCGGAGAACGTCCTGCTGACGAAAGAATTGCACGGACTCGGCCGAGCCAAAATCGGCGACTTCGGACTCGCCAAACGAGTGCGCGGTCGCGGCGAAAAAGTCTTCGACGGACTCGTCGGCACGCCGCACTACATGGCTCCTGAATTATTCACCGGTGCCACCGCGTCCCCCTCGACCGACATGTACGCTCTTGGCGTTTGCTTGTTTCGCATGTTGACCGGCCGACTTCCCTTCAACGGCAAAACGGTCAAGCAGCTCATGTCACAAGCGATGACGCAATCCTTTCCGGATGTCCGAATCGACTGTGCCGAATTGCCGAACGAAGTCGCTCAAATCGTCGACTGGCTCGTCCATCGCGACCCGCAGCAGCGTGCACATGACGCCGATGAAGCACAGCCGCGATTATTCGCCGCACTCGAACAGATCCGTGACGTGCATCAATTACTCGCCGAAGCCTTTGATGGCGAGCAAGACATCGCCTGGTCCGCACGCGAAAGCTCCAACGAATTTGACGTCGTCGTGAAACTGCCCCTCAACCGCCAACAGCGAGTGGTCATCGCTTCGGTGGACGACAACGTTCCGTTCCGACAACTGCAAATCTTTTCGATCGGCGGCCCTGCGTCTCCAGCCCAATACGAACTCGCGCTGCGTCGCAACGCGATTCAACCGCACGGCAGCATCGCCGTCCGCGACGTCAACGGCCAGCCGCACTTCGTCATGGTCGAAAATCATTCGCGAGCCAAAGTCGCCTCCGACGAACTCTGCCGCAGCGTCCGCCACATCGCCCGCCACGCGGATGCCGTCGAGGACTTTTTGACCGGACGCGATGTGAACTGACAAGGTGACACGGTGACGGAGTCGAACAGTGACGATCCTTCAGATCGCTGCCGACCAGAACTGAGTTATCGAATGCCGAGTCCCGACTCAGACCTCACCTTGTCACCCCCTCACCCTGTCGCCTTGTCAGCGACACGCGGCCGAACGCTGCTCATCGCCGCCGCGATTCTCTGGAGTCTCAACGGCGTGATCGTCAAAAGCCCGCCGCTGCAAGCGATCCCGCTGGAAGATCGCGGCTGGTTGCTGGCCTGTTATCGCGCGCTGTTCGCCTCGATCGCGTTGTTGCCGCTGGTGAAGTGGCAGCGAGTGCGTTGGCGTCCGGGATTGCTCGTCTCGGCCGCAACGTTCACGGCGATGAACACGTTGTTTGTGATCGGGTTGACTCGCACGTCGGCCGCGGCGGCGGCGTTTTTGCAGTACACGAGCACCGTCTGGGTCTTCTTGTTCGGCTGGTTCGCCCTGAAGGAGCGAGTCCATCGCGGCAACGTCGTCGCGCTGCTCTGCACCGTGGCCGGCATCGCATTCATCGTGCTCTCCGAACGTGACCAACAGCGAGCCGACGGCAACCTGATCGCACTCGGTAGCGGCGTCGCGTTTGCGGGAGTGATCCTCAGCTTGCGCTGGCTGCGCGACGAAGACTCCGCCTGGCTGACACTGCTGAACCATTTCGTCAGCGGCGTCGTGCTGTTGCCGATCGTGCTGCCGCGTGGCAACGAACTGCAACCGCTGCAATGGCTGCTGATCGCTCTTCTGGGCGTCGTGCAAATGGGACTGCCCTACGTCCTGGCCGCTCGCGGAATCGCCCTCGTCACCGTCCAAGAGGCCGCGCTGTTGTTGCTGCTGGAGCCACTCTTGAACCCTCTTTGGGTCTGGCTCTGCTGGGGCGAGCACGTCGGCTGGTCCACTGTCATTGGCGGCGGATTGATCCTGGGCGGATTGGCGATTCGGTACGTTATTTGGCCGGAGCCGCACTCGACACGTCGCTCCTGACCAAGTCGCCGCGCAGAATCGAAGTCGTCATCGCACCACGGCGACACGCAGGTCCATGACATTGGTGTGCGTGGGGCCGGTGAGCAGCAGACCACCAGCTTGCTCAAAGAAGGGATACGAGTTGTTGATTGCCAGAAACTCGGCGGGATCGAGGCCTTTGGCGAGCGCGGCTTGACGCAAGCTTTCGTCCACAACTGCTCCGGCCGCGTTGGTCGGGCCGTCTTCGCCGTCGGTGCCTCCGGACAAGATTGCGATGCGGTCGAGACTGTCGCTCCACAGATGCTGCAACGCGGCGAGCGCGACCTCTTGATTGCGACCTCCCTTGCGCGGCTGATCAGTCGGCACGAGTTTCACCACCGGCTCGCCGCCGCTGAGCACGCAGATGGGCGGCGCGACTTCGGCTTGTCCGTCTCGAATGCGGCGGCACAGATCCGCCAACTCGCGTCCAACCGTTCGAGCTTCCCCCGAATTGTTCGAGCCGAGCGACTGCACTGCGAAACCCAACTCCTGAGCCTTTGCCGCTGCCGCTTCGAGCGCGGTCGCGTTGTTGCCGATGATCTGGTTGTCAACGAACGGACTTGCCGCGGCCCCCTCTCCCAGAGGGAGAGGGAATGGATTCGACGCCTTGTGGCGAAGCACGGACCAAACCGATTCCGGAATCTGTGGCGGCTGTGCTCTGAATCGTTCCAGCACAGTCAGCGCGTCCGCCGCAGTGCTCGTGTCCTCAACCGTCGGGCCTGAGGCGATCACATCCAGCGGATCGCCGATCACGTCGGAGATGATGAGTGTGATGACCGCTCGCGCCTGCGAGGTGGCTCGCGCGAGGCCGCCCCCTTTGAGCAACGACAGATGTTTGCGAACCGTGTTGAGTTCTTGAATGCTCGCGCCGGAGAGCATCAGGAACCGGGTGACAGCGAGCTTGTCCGCGAGCGTGATCTCCGGAATCGGAGCCGGAGCCAGCGCGCTCCCGCCGCCGGAGACAAGCACGAGCACCAAATCGTTCGGCCCCGCGCTGACAGCGAGTTCCAAAATCCGTTGCGTGCCGAAGACGCCTTCTTCCGTGGGCTCATTGACACCGGCTGGCCGCGCCGCGTGTAGTACGATTCGTCGCAGCGACCGGACACAATCGGCGGGGACATTCACCCAGCCGGAGACTTTCGCGTCCGTCAGCTCCTCACCCAGTGCGGCTTCAACGGCAGCCGCCATTCCCGATCCGGCTTTGCCGACTCCAAGCACGATGATCCGGTCGAGCGAATTCGTGTCCCATTCGTGTCCGCAGACCGACAGTCTTTGCCCGTCACGATGAATCACGTTCCGGACCAAACGTTCGGACGAGACGGCAGCGACGCCTGTTTCCCAGATCGTTTGAGCTTGTTCTCTCAGCATGACGAAACTCGACGACATAAAACGCCACCGGGCTTGTCCCGGTGGTTCATTGGCTTCTGCACGGCTTCAGCGGTTCAAACGCTAAATGAGTAGTGCAAAGGCCGTCGAACCACCGAGGCAAGCCCGATGGCGAAAAGAAAATGTTGTGCGATTACACGCTCGGACGCAGCCGGCGGTACAGCGACAGAATTTCGAAGAGGTCGGCGGAGATTTTAACTTCGTCGTCGGCGAAGTCGCTCAGCCAAGTGCGGTCGGATTTGGCCACTTCGGACAGCACGTTGATGATCTGCTTGAGTCGAACCCGCTTCATGCGAGAACCCTCAGCCACTCGGTTCTTGGGTTCGAACAGTTTCAATCGCGGTTCGGTGCTGGCGGCTCGCATCGTGAAAACCTTCCTTGGACGACGTTCTGCGATTCACACCGATCGTCTTGATCGGTGTTGTGAGAATCGGCTGGCCGACGGCAACGACTTGAGAGTTTCTTGCGACCGCGCAAACTTTTCCGCGCGGTCATTGATCGCTTTGACCAAAGTGGGCCGACGACCTAAATCTGACTCATGTCGTCGAAGGCTTATTTCGGCGGTTCCTGCTGGTCGGCTCGCTCGACTTTGCCACGGGCATTCGTCACCTTTCCGCCCGTCCGACCCAGCTTGCCTGATCGGTTTCTTTTGCGAGTCCGCAACGCGGCCACTAACACGTCTGGCCGCAGTCAAGATTTCAGTTGGGTTTCTCGATGGATCGCAGCATGGACGAGCCGCCTTCAGTTGATCTCGCACGCCTCGCCAAAGAGTTGGGGCATCGCGTGGAGCAAGTGCAGAACGTGGTCGCGCTGCTCGACGCGGGCAACACGATTCCGTTCATCACGCGGTATCGCAAAGAGAAAACGGGCAACCTCGACGAAGTGCAACTGCGGACGATCGAGTCACGAGTCCGCTCGATGCGGCAACTCAAAGAGCGTGCGTCTGCGATCCTGCGATTGATCGAAGCTCAGGGGAAGCTGACTCCCGAATTGAAGGCGGAGATCGAAGCGGCCGAGACGCTCAAGCGACTCGAAGACCTGTACCTGCCGTTCAAGCCGAAGCGTCAATCGCGAGCCTCTGCGGCGCGCGAGCGCGGCCTCGAACCGCTTGCCGCTCGCATCTGGTCCGGCGATCCGGAACTGATCGACCTGAACGTCGCTGCGGCGGCGTTCGTCAACGCCGAAAAGGAGTTGCCGAGCACGGTCGAAGTCCTGCAAGGCGCGGCCGACATTCTGGCGGAGAACATCAGCGAGGAAGCCGCACTCCGCGAACTGTGCCGTCAGCTCGCCTGGAAGACCGGTAAGCTTTCCGGAACGCCAACCAAAGCTGGCTCGGAAAGCGGACACGAGTATCGCGACTACTTCGAGTTCACCGAAGCCGCATCACGAATTCCGCCGCACCGAGTCCTCGCCGTCAATCGCGGTGAGAAGTCAGGCGCGCTGCGCATCAAATTTGAATGGGACGACGCGGCCGTGCAGGCGGTGTGCGACGGACATTACGACTGGGAGTCGCATTCGCATCGCGAGTTTCTCAAAGCCTGTCTGGCCGACGCTGTGCAGCGGTTGATCCAACCGAGTCTCGAACGGGAAATCCGTCGCGAACTGTCCGACAAAGCCGAAGCTCACGCGATTGATGTGTTCGCTCGCAACCTGCGGAGCTTGTTGTTGCAGCCACCGCTGCGCGGCCAGCGCGTGCTGGCGATTGATCCTGGTTTTCGCACCGGCTGCAAAGTGGCCGTGCTGGACGAGTGCGGCAATCTGGTCGCCGCCGACGTCGTGTACGTCACCGGCAGCGCGGAGAAGCGAGCAACATTTTCCGCGAAGTTGGCAGAGATGCTGCGGCAACACAACTGTCAGGTGGTCGTGATCGGGAACGGCACCGCGTGTCGCGAGACGGAAGATCTCGTCACCGAAATGATCGCCAAGGAGTTGCCGGAAGCTCGTTACGTCATCGTCAACGAGGCGGGGGCCAGCATCTACTCGACGAGCACCGTGGCTCGCGAAGAGTTTCCGGAACTCGATGCGACGGGGCGTGGCACAATCTCGATCGGCCGCCGGCTGCTCGATCCGCTCAGCGAGCTTGTGAAGATCGAACCGCAGCACATTGGCGTCGGCATGTACCAGCACGACGTCAGCAAGAAGTATCTCAAGGAATCGCTCGACCAAGTCGTTGAGTCCTGCGTGAATTTCGTCGGCGTGGACTTGAACACGGCCAGCGCTTCGCTGCTGCGACATGTGTCGGGATTGAACCAGCTCATCGCTCGCCGAGTGGTCGAATGGCGTGAGCAGAACGGCCGCTTCAAATCGCGACGCCAACTGCTGGAAGTGCCCGGACTGGGCGAAGGAACATTCACCCAGGCGGCCGGCTTCCTGAAAATCGGCGGCGGCGATGAACCGCTCGACGGGACATGGATTCATCCGGAAAGTTACGAAGCTGCCAACAAAGTGCTCGAACGACTGGGCCTCAACGCCAGCAGTTTGAGCGAAGCGGAACAGACTCACGAAGAGCTGCGGCAGCGCATCGAACAACTTCCCGCCGAAAGCCTCGCCGATGAATTGTCGGTCGGCTTGCCGACGTTGAAGGACATTCTGGATGCACTCTCGCGTCCCGGCCGTGACCCGCGCACCGATCTGCCCGGTCCCGTCTTCAAGCAAGGCATTCTGAATCTAGACGACCTGCAAGAAGGCATGGAACTGACCGGCACCGTTTGCAACGTCGTGGACTTTGGAGCGTTCGTGGATGTGGGCCTCAAGGACAGCGGCCTCGTCCACATCAGCCAATTGTCGGTGAACTATGTGCCGTCGCCACACAGCCTCGTGTCGGTCGGCGATGTTGTGACGGTGTGGGTGCTCGGCGTGGACAAGGAACGCAAGCGAGTCAGCTTGACGATGATTCAACCCGGCACGCCTCGGCAAGTCCGCGGCCCGAAGCCGCCGCGCCGTGAGCAACCGCCGGACACGAACACCCAAGCTCCTCCGCAACGCGCACGTCGCCAGTTCATTCAACGTCCTCCACGACAGCCGGCGGGCACGGTGCAGGCTCACGACGTTGCCGCCGCGACAGCCACGCTGACTCCATCGGCGGCGGCGGAACCGAAACGAGACGATCGCCGACAAGACTCCGCCGGAAACTCTTCGAGACAACGCAAGGGCAACGCCCCCCCGGTCAAACTCACCGAGGGAATGGCCGAAGGCAAAACTCCACTGCTGGGCTTTGATCAACTCGCCGCGCTGTGGAAGCAGAATCACGCCAAGTAGGCCAGCCTTTCCAGGCTGATTCGATCAACAATTGATGTGATTCCGCCGTTCGGATCAGGCTACAAAGCCTGATCTACGCAAGCTGCTGAACAGCGTCATGTCCGACTCGATCCGCACATTCGTTGCCGTCAAGATCCCCGTGCCGTCGGCGTTGCGGCCAGTGTTGAGGTCACTCGCCACGATGAATTGGCCTGTGGCGGCCGTGTCGCCGGACAACTTGCACGTCACGTTGAAATTTCTGGGGGACACGCCGATCGAATCACGAGACGCGATTCAAAGACAAATCGCGGAGTTGGTGATTGGGCAACCGCCGTTTGTGTTGCGAGTCGTTGGCCTGGGTGCGTTTCCCCATGTCGATCGACCCTCCGTGGTGTGGGCAGGGCTCAGTGACGCAGAGCCCGTGATGTCGCTCACGCAACGATTGGAGATGGCGCTGGAACCGCTTGGCTTCGCTCGCGAGCCGCGGCCGTTTCATCCGCACCTGACGCTAGCTCGTGTGAAAGGCCGACCGCCTCGCGAATTGTTTGAGTTGCTGCGGCAGCACGCCAACACAGACTTTGGCACGGTCGAGATTCAGACCGTCGAGTTCATCCGATCGGATCGCGAACGCGACGGAGCACACTACTCGACGTTGGCCGAGTACAAACTCATTTGACCGCACGTTCTCACATCGCCGGAAGCTGGCTCGACAATCCGCCGGCGGCGGGGACGTAGCACAGATTGACGTAGTCCATCACCATGCGATCCGAATTGAATCGCCAGCCGAGCGTGCGGACCGAGCGTTTGACTCGTTTGATCCAGCGTTGCGGCAGATCGTCGGCATCCCGTTCGTAGTACATCGGCAGGACTTCGTTCCGCAGCGTGTCGATCAGACTTTGCCAATCGCGTTCATCTTGGACGGCGTCGTTGACGTGCGTGCGGCCGTTGCCGATCGCGAAGCCGTTGGTGCCGTCGTAGGCCTCCGCCCACCAACCGTCGAGCACCGACAGATTCAGCACGCCGTTGAGCACCACCTTCTGGCCGCTGGTTCCCGACGCTTCGTGCGGTCGGCGCGGGTTGTTGAGCCACACGTCGACCCCTTGCACCAAGTGCCGCGCGAGATTGATGTCGTAGTCTTCGAGGAACACAACCTTCCCCTTCAATTGGGACTGCTGAGTCGCTTGCCAGACTCGTTGCAGGATCGCCTTGCCGTTGTCGTCGCGCGGGTGCGACTTGCCGGCAAAGATGAACTGCACCGGCCGCTGCGAGTCGTTGACCAATTCGGCGATGAGTTCAAACTCGCGCAGAATCAAATCGGTCCGCTTGTACGGCGCGAATCGGCGAGCAAAGCCAATCAGCAGCGCACGCGGATCAAGCACGTCGGCGATCTCGGAGATGTGTTCCTCGCTGGCGTTGTTGCGTCGAGCGTAGGTTTCGAGCCGGCGTCGCGTGAAGCCGATCAACTGGTTCTTCAGGGATTGGTGCGTTTCCCACAGTTCGCCGGCGGTCGCTTGTTCGAAGCCGGCCCAGACGTCGGGTTCGCCCGTGCGTGTGTGCCAGTTGACGGGCAAGACACGGTCGTAGAGGACTCGCATTTGCGTCGCCAGCCAAGTCGGCACATGCACGCCGTTGGTGATGTGGCCGATCGGAATTTCTTCTTCGCTCTGCCACGGCCAGAGACTGGCCCACATGCGGCGACTGACGACGCCGTGCAGCGACGACACTGCGTTCGCTTTGCGGCTGAGCTTGAACGCCAGCACCGTCATGCAAAAAGCTTCGCTGTGATTCTGCGGGTTCACTCGACCGAGCCCCATCAGCGAATCACGGCTCAAACCCAACTGATCTCCCAGCGGGCCGACGTGCTCCTCGACCAATCCGGCATCGAAGCGGTCGTGTCCGGCATCGACCGGCGTGTGCGTCGTGAAGCAACAACTCGCCGCCGTTTCGCGGAGTGCGGCATCGAACGTCAGGCCGTCTTCCTGAATCCGAGTCCGAATGATCTCCAACGGCGCAAACGCCGAGTGACCTTCGTTCATGTGAATCACGCTCGGCTGAATGCCGATGGCCGCGAGCGCCCGCGCCCCACCGATCCCCAACATCACCTCTTGCCGGATGCGAATGCGTTGATCGCCGCCGTACAGCCGGGCCGTCAACCGGCGATCTTCGTCCGTGTTGTTCGGGATATTCGTATCGAGCAGATACAGCGGAATCCGCCCAACGTCCGCTCGCCACACGCGAGCGAAGATCGAACCCGACCGCGTCTCCACCGAAATCACCACCGGATGGCCATCCTTGCCGAACGCCGGTTTCAGCGGCAGCTTGTCCGGGTTGATGGTCTTGTAGCTCTCCTGCTGCCAGCCATTCGCGTCGAGATGCTGCGAAAAATATCCTTCGCCGTACAACAAACCCACGCCGACCAGCGGGATGCCCAGGTCCGATGCACTCTTCAGATGATCGCCCGCCAGAATGCCGAGACCGCCGGAGTAAATCGGCATCGACTCATGCAGCCCGAACTCGGCCGAGAAGTACGCCACCGGACGATGATTCAAGATGCCGGCTCGCGTTGCGCCCCACGTGTCCTGCGCGGCCATGTACTCTTGCCAGCGGCGATAGGCGTAGTTGATCCGCGAGTGCAGACCAAGTTCGCGAGCCCGCTGTTCGAGCCTTTCCGGCGAATACTCTTCCAGCAGTTCGACCGGGTTATGACCGCTGCCCGACCAAAAGGGCCGATTGATCGCGCGGAACGATTCGTTGAGTCCCGCTTGCCAACTCCACCACAGATTGCTGGTCAGTTCCGTCAGTTTTTGATGCAACGATTTTGGTTCAGGCATCACGCCATCCTTGCCAGCGAAACACAACCCAACTCCGGTTGGGCGGACGGAAGTATAGCCGCCGAAAAACAGTGGTCGAGTGCGTCCCCATTCGTGCTTGCGGTTGGCCGCTTGCCTCGCTTGCGGCGGCTCGGTCCAATGCCTGTGACAGGCACGACGATTTTCCCTAATGGAGTTCGACAGGATTTTGAATCGTGCTTGCGACAGTTTTTCGAAACGCCGAGGACGCGGAGACGCCTCTGCGAACTCTGTGTTTCAATCAACAAAGTTCTGAAGACCCTCAATCCGTGTCGCCTCTTCGACCGCTTGCCATGGAGTTCGCCAACATGTGCAGAGTCCTCACTCCGTTGTTCAACCTCCTCGTCCTCGTCGTCCTCAGCCTGAACTCGTCCGCTCGTGCCGATGATCCCGCCAGCCCGATCAAGTGGCGCGAGTCGCAACAAACGGCGCTGCAACAAGTCACCCAGCTTGAACCGCAACTCAAAGCCACCAACAAAGCGATTTGGAAGTTCGCCGAAGTCGGCCTCGAAGAACGACGATCGTCAGCGCTGTTGGTCGAGAAACTCAAAGCCGCTGGCTTCGAGGTGCAAACCGGCGTCGCTCACATGCCGACGTCGTTCGTCGCGAGCTACGGCTCCGGCAAGCCGGTCATCGGCATCCTCGCCGAGTACGATGCGCTGCCGAATCTCTCGCAACAAGTGGCTTCCGATCGCGTCGCCGCCACTGACGGCGCCCCCGGCCACGGCTGCGGACACAGTGGCCTCGGAACCGCCGCACTCGGAGCCGCCATCGCCGTCAAAGCCGCGATGGAAAAGCACAAACTGCCGGGCACGATCCGCCTCTACGGCACGCCGGCCGAAGAGACACTGATCGGCAAGGTTTACATGCTGCTTGACGGGCACTTCAAAGATTTGGACGCCTGCCTGCACTGGCACCCGGCATCGGTCAACAACGTCTGGGTGATGAGCAGCAAAGCGGCCGTCAGCGTGAAGTTCTCGTTCGCCGGAACAGCCGCCCACGCCTCGGGCAGTCCATCGAGTGGACGCAGTGCACTCGACGCCGTCGAACTGATGAACGTCGGCGTCAATTTTATGCGCGAGCACATCAAAGAGGACGCTCGAATTCACTACGTCATTACCGACGGTGGCGGCGCACCGAACGTCGTCCCGGCCAAAGCCGAGTCGTGGTACTACGTCCGAGCCAACTCGCACGAAGACGTCGAGAAATACTACGCCTGGGTCTGCGACATCGCCGAGGGTGCGGCCAAGATGACTCGCACGAAGGTCAAGATTCAAATCGACACCGACTGCCACGAGATCATCGGCAACCGCCCACTCGCCGAGTTGCTCCACCGCAACCTCACCTCCGTCGGCGCTCCGAAATTCACCGACGACGAAAAGATGTTCGCTCGCAAGGTGCAGCAGTCACTGATCGACGAGTTCGGCTCAAAGTTCCCGCTCGCCATCGACGAGTCGATTCAACCTCTGAGCTTCGCCGAGGAACCGAACAAAGGCTCGACCGATGTTGGTGACATCAGTTGGTTCGTGCCGACCTGCGGCCTGCGAGTCAGTTGCTTCGCCGCCGACTCTCCAGGCCACAGTTGGCAAAACGTCGCCTGCATCGGCTCGACCATCGGCGAGAAAGGAACGATCACCGCGGCGAAAGTGCTGGC
>QWQF01000233.1 GCA_003669125.1 Planctomycetota bacterium | reverse complement strand
TGCCCACGAGCAACCAGCACCTGTGCCACCAACGCGGGCAGACGCAATTGCCGAGAAATCTCACGCACGGCGGCGGCATCATGCGGGGCAAACCGCCAAGTCTTCGGCATCGGGAGGCTCCTTCCAGATCGGGACGTTTCCACGGAATTACAGCAGTCGCGCGAGCGGCGGGGAAGCGTCGCGCCACAAGCAATGAAAACTACCCCCCGAACGCTCCGTACCGCCGCACTCCGCGAGCCAACGTCACTCGGCACATCACGAACAGCACGACGACCCACGCGGCTTCGATCGCCAACTCGGTCACCAACTGCGAGTGATCGTACTTGCCCAGCATGATCGCCGCCGGAAAGTACGCCAGATATTGAAACGGAAAATACCGCACCCAATCGCCAATCGGCCCCAGCCAGTCCAGCGGGATCATGTGTCCCGACAAGAAGTAGTTGATCATCATGTAGATGAAGAGCAGCGAGCTGACCTCCAAAAACCAAAACGCGATCAAGCCGATCCAGGCTTCGAGCAGAAATCCGACCAGGAAACTCAACGCCAGCGAGATTACGAACGCCACAATCGTGAAGGCGTCTGGCCAGCCTGCGAAGTACCCTCGGCACAGCCAGAAGACCAACGCGAACGGGCCGATCGCCACGACGTAGTAGACCAGCTTGTGAGCGACTCGGTGCCAGAACAGATAGCCCAACATGTCGATCGGCTGCGTGAGATATTTCTTGACCGTCCCGTCCCGAATCTCGCGAGCGATCCCGCTGGCCAATCCCGGCATCGACGAGAACGCTCGGCCAATCATCGCCAGCAAGTAGTACGCCACCATGTTGGCGTACGTGTAGCCGTTGAGTTCCTTCCGCTCGCTCGATGTCCCTGCTGCGAAGATCGCACTCCACAGAAACACCTGCGTGACAATCGGCATGAACCGCAACAACGTCGCAAACGCGAAGTCCCCTCGGTAGACGAACCGCTCGGAGACGCAGGTCTTCAAGATGACCCAGTGAATTCGCCAGGACATAGCACACTCGTGGAGCAGGATTTCGTCACATTGCCGCGAAGTTGGCCAGCAACTGCAAGCCGTGCTTCTGGCTCTTCTCTGGGTGGAACTGCGTCGCCCAGAGATTGCCCCGTCCGATCGCGGCGACGAAGCGTTCGCCATGTTCGGATTCAGCGATCACGACGCTGCGATCGGTCGGCACGACGTGGTAGCTGTGGACGAAATAAAAGTGCGCATCGCGCGGGAGGTTTGCCAACAACGTCGGCTCGCTATTGATCTGCAACTGATTCCAACCCATGTGCGGAATCTTCAGGTCCGGCTGATCCTGAAATCGGACGACCTTGCCGGGGATGATGCCGAGTCCCGGCCACTCGCCGTCCTCGTAGCTGACTTCGAACAGCATTTGCAGGCCGAGGCAGATTCCCAGAAACGGCTTGCCGCTGGCGAGGTGATCGAGAATCGGCGGGACGAACTCTCGCCGACGAACTTCGTGAATCGCATCGCGAAACGCTCCGACTCCCGGCAGCACCAACTTTTCAACCCCGCTCAGTTGCGACGGCTGATCGCAAATCTCCGCCGCGTGACCAAGCTTCTCGAAAGCCTTTTGCACGCTGCGAAGATTCCCCATGCCGTAGTCGATGATCTTGATCACTTCAACGCCTTCACTTTCTCCGCCGCTTCCGCGCGAGCCTTCTTCATCACGCTCTCCAGCGTGACGCTCACACCGTTCTGGCGTTTGCTTTCGTCGGCAGCTTCCATGAAGGCATAGATTTCGAGCGTCTCGGCTTGGCTGACCGGCGGCTGGCCGGAGCGAGCGAAGTTGAGCACCGCGAACAGCAGCGGCTCGTAGCCGTCGTAGCTGCCGACCGGGCCTTCCCCTTTGTCGCCGACCGCTTTGCCGGTGTAGCCGCTTCCTTCGCGGTAGATGCCGACTCGGCCGTTGCCCCAATCGCCGGTGACTTCGATTTTTCCGTCCGCGGTCGTGCCCCGCTTCACCGAGACGCAGCCGGTCCCCATCACCGTGAACAGCGATTCGACGCCGTGGATTCCGTACCAGAAGAGATCAGGGTGCGTCTTTTCGAGACTTGCCGGGCTGGTCGTTTCGCAGCGAGTGATCTTGCCGAGCGAACCGCTCCGCACCGCCAGCGTGTTCTTGCCGAACCGCAGCGACGACGACGAGAAGATCGGCACCTTGAACTTCTTCGACGCCTCGAAAATCGCGACCGCGTCAGTCAACGATCCGGCGATTGGCTTGTCGATGAAGCAAGGCTTGCCGGCCTTGAGGACCGGAATCAGTTGCTCGAAGTGCGGCCGACCGTCGTTGGTTTCGAGGCACACGACATCGACTCGCTTCGCCAACTCCTCGATCGAGTCGACGATCTCGACCCCTTTGGCTTTCACCTCGTCGGTCAACTTCGGCACGCGAATGACGCTCGATTCGATGTCCGGGCTGCCCTTCGGATACGCGGCGATCATGCGACTGCCGAACGCTTCGGGGCGCTGCTTCTCGCCGTTGAGGATGTTCGTAAACGCGGTTGCATGCGACGTGTCCAAGCCGATGATGCCGACCTTCAGCGGCTTTGGTTCAGCCTCTTTCGCGGTCGCGGTCGGCTCGGCTTGTGCGAGGTTCGCCAGCCCGTCCACCAGTTTCGCCGCAATCGATTTCGCGGGTGGCTGCGAACTGGAAGCACTCGACAGCGACACGTCCCACAGCCGCACGCGGTTGTCGTAGCTGGCCGTCGCGACCGACTTGCCATCGGGCGAGAGCGCGAGGGCCGCGATCTTCGCTTCGTGCTCGTCCGCCGTGCCAAGCACTTCGCCATCGGCGATTCGCCAGAGCTTGAGTTCGTTCTTTCCCTTCGCCCGTCCGCCGCTGCCGGTGATCGCCGTTTGGCCGTCGAGGCTCATCGCAATGCTCGTCACTGGTCGCGAGTGTCCGCCAAAGAAGCCGAGCGGTTTGCCGCTCTCGACCTCGAAGACGTATGCCTTCTCGTCCGCGCTGCCGACAATCAGCTTCGTTCCATTGTCAGCGAACGCGATCGAGGTGGCGACCTTCGTCATCCCCTCGAAGTCGCGGATCAGCTTGCCCGATTCGACGTCCCACAACTTCGCGATGCCTGGCCGAGTGACTCGCGTCTCGTCCCCCGCCGCTGTCGCCAAGGTTTTTCCGTCCGCCGAAAACGCGACACACTGCACCGGATCGCGATCGTGTTCGAGTGTCTTCAGCAACGCTCCGTCTTCGAGCCGAATCAGCCGTGCCGCCTCGTCATCGCAACCGGTCGCCAGCAGTTTTCCATCCGGCGAGACCGCCAGTGACGTGACAAACCCGCGATGCTTCGGCAGATCGCGTTCCTTCGCGCCGCTCACGACGTCCCACACGCTGACCGATTGATACGCTCCGATAACAAGCTTTTGACCGCCGGGCAGAAACGCGAGCGACCTCGCATATCCGCTGCCGGTTTTCCAGGTCGAGATCGACTTCTTTTCGGCAACGTTCCACAACTGCACGGCGTTGTGAGTCCCGACGGCCAACGTCTTGCCATCGGGCGAGAACGACACGCTGGTCGCCCAATTTTCGAGGCCGTCGAAGTGCGCCGTGCTCTTCAATTCCTTCGGCTTGCTCGCCGCCGGCTTCTCATCGTCCGCCGTCACGAACGGCAACAGGGCGAGAGAACAAACGAGTCCAAGGCTGAGCGTCCAACGTTGTGCGAGCGACATGGAATTTCTCCTGATCAGGTTGAGAAGTTCGCGAGGCCGGATTATCGGCGGCAACGTCTGAAACGCAACTGGCTTGTCTGGCTCCCGCCGCCGACGCGCCCCGGATACTCTGTTGACTTATCTCCGATTCTTCGCTCGTACAGGAACCGTCAGACGACGACTTGAGGACTCACCATGAAAGCCGCGTTCATTCGTCAAACAGGAACTCCCGATGTCATCGAGTACGGCGATCTGCCAACTCCCGAACCGGGGCCGACCGAGGTCTTGGTCAAGGTCGGAGCGGTTTCGGTCAATCCGATCGACACCTACATTCGCAGCGGCATGATCAAAGTTGCGACCTCGTTCCCGTACATCGTCGGCTGCGATCTGGCGGGGACGGTCGAACGAGTCGGCTCGCAGGTGACTCGGCTCAAAGCCGGCGACCGAGTTTGGGGAAGCAATCAAAGTTTGTTCGGCCGGCGCGGTTCGTTCGCAGAGTACGCCGCCGTGGACGAGAAATGGTTGTACCCAACTCCCCCGCAGATGCTCGACGTACAGGCGGCGGCCGGTGCGCTGACTGGCATCACGGCGCATCTCGGCTTGCATTTGAACGCGGGCCTCAAGCCCGGTGAGGTCGTGTTTGTGAACGGTGGAGCGGGCGGCGTCGGCTCGGCAGTCATTCAGTTGGCGAAGGCGGCCGGAGCGAAAGTGATCGCGACGGTGGGCAACTCGGACAAGAAGGCGTTGTGCGAAAGTTGGGGAGCGGACTGCGTTCTCGATTACCACTCGACGACGCTCGACGAACAGATCGCCGCGTTCACGTCGGCCAACGGCGGGTTGCAGGTGTGGTACGAGACTCAGGTGCCGACGAACTTTGATCGCACGATCGGACTGATGTCTCCGCGCGGCCGGATCATCGTCATGGCCGGACGGAATGCTCGGCCGGAATTCCCGAACGGAGCGTTCTACGTCAAAGACCTGCGGCTGTTCGGCTTCGCGATGTTCAACGCGACTCCCGAGGAACAGCGTCTCTGCGCGGAGGCGATCAACTCGCTGGCGACACGCGGCGGATGGAAACCGCAAATCGGTCGCACACTGCCGCTCGCCGAGGCGGCCGCTGCGCATCGCTTGCAAGAAGAGAACACGCTTCAGAAGCAAGGGACGCTCACCGGCAAGATCGTGCTGTTGCCGTGAGTGTCGTCTTTCGCTCCGCGAAAGAAATTCCCTTCGCGGAGGGAAAGAAAACAAAAGAGGCCCGACTTTCGTCGGGCCTCTTTGTGATCACACCGTTATTTTCGCACCTTACTTTGCCGCGACCACGGGTGCCGCAGCAGCCGGTGCCGGCACTTCAGGCCATTCCATCAGGACATCTTCCGGAGCGGCCAATGTCATCGTTTCGTCCTTGCCGGCCTTCAGGGTGATGCCGGCTTCAACTAGCTTTGTGGCTTGTTCAGAATCTTTCACGACCAGGCCCGTGTCCGAAACGGCCCGCCACCATTGCAGGTGCGGCCAGTCGCGACGAACAGTCTTGAGGCAGGTGTCCATCGCCTTGCCGTTCACTCCGGCGCTGAAGCCAGCTTTCTTCGCGACCACGCTGTACTTGGCGACCTTCGCAGCCCGCTTCAATTCCCACAACAATTCCGCCACTTCTTCCGCACGAGTCGATGCCATGTTCTGCTCCCTTTCACAATGAGCCAACAAAAGAAGCCCTGCCGAGTCACCGCGCCGATCAGGTTCACTTGCCTGTCGTGCCTCCGCGACCGAGGGCCTTGAGTTTGATGTGCGTTCGCCATCCAATTCCCAACCCAACGGGGTCGAACTTAATCGAACCCCCACGAGGGATCAAGACCCACGGAATGCTCATGGACAGCGTCTTTGAAGACCACGGAATTCGCTTCGAATACCCCGACGATTGGATTCTGAACGAACAATCCTCGCCGGACGAAATCACCCTGACGGTGCATAGCCCGGAGACCTCGTTCTGGTCGCTGACACTATTGTTCGATCGCCCCGATCCGCAGCGAGTCATCGACTCGGCCCTCGACGCCTTCCGCGAGGAGTACACCGAGATCGACGTCTATCCCAGCGACGTCTCGTTGAACGATCAGCCAACGATCGCCTGCGAACTCGATTTCGTCTGCCACGATTTGATCGGCAGCGTGTTCTTGCGAGCGGTCGCTGCTCCCGATTTCACAGTGCTGGTGCTGTACCAGGGAGCGGACTTGGAGCTCGACATACTTCAGATTCTGCTTGAGAAAATCACCGGCAGCCTGAAATGGGAGACCGACGCAGACGAACCGCCGGGCGAGCCGGAGTGGATGAACATCGTCTGACCGACTTATCGAACGGCAAAGACCACGTGCTGCTCGGATTCCCAAACGACTCGCAACCGATCCTGTCGTTCGCATTCGTCGATGCTGCGGAGAAGCGGTGCCATCCGCTCCCACCAATCCGGCGCTCGATCGGGACCGATGTCCGATTTCGCGATCACCAGATGCGTGATCTGGTTTCGTTCGAGGACTTCCAGCACTCGATCGGACGTCGCGAACTCTTCCGGCGGAGTGAAGATCGACTCTTGGAAAAAGGGCGTGCCGATGATGTTGGCTCGCGGCAAGTACAGCCCGCGATGTTCGATCAACAGCAACAGCTTGGCGTCCGGCGGAGTGTGCTCGCGGATCGCCTCCACCAGCGGCATGTAGCTGCGATCGGTGCCATCATCGACGTAGTCGGCCCACGTCCAGAATCCCCACACGGTTTCCCAAGAACCGAAGTAGTAGCCCGCTGTCTTCCAGGGCAGACTCGCCAACGTGGTCGCGAGCACGACCGCCATCGCCCAGCATCGCAGCGGCCGATGCAACCGCCTGAGTCCAAAACTCGCGACAACGACAGCCGCCAACAGCATCGGCACGGCGAAGCGAGCTTGCTGAGCCGTCAAATACCAGAAGACGTAGAGCACTGTCGAAATGATCGCAGGCCAAACCGCCAACCGACCGACTCGCCAGCGGATGGCGGAAACGAGTGCGATCGCTGCCAGCAGCAGAATCACCAGAAACTGCCAGCCGAAGGTGCCGTCGTACAAGCGATCTTGGAATGCCAAAAGAATCGGACCTGCGACGAAGGCCTCCTCGCTGCGGACTCCAAAAAACGAGCCGCCGATCTCGTGGTGAAAGCGACTCATTTCCAAACGAGCCGGGTCGCTGCTGAACCACTCGCCGAAATACGGATAAAACGGATTCCCTGTCGCCGACCACGCTCGCCAGTAAAACGGCAAGCCGAAGCCGACGGCGACCATCGAATAAATTCCCATCCGCCGCGCGACGACCCGCCACGTCGAACGATCGCGACGCGCCCCGCCGAAGTACCACAGACACGGCAGCAACAACGCTGTCAGCCCCGTCAGCTTCACGGCCGCCGCGCCGCCCGCCAGGATTCCCAAGAGCAGAGGCGATGCACGCTCGGTGGTACCGTTGTCATTCGACTTCAGGCCCACGGCCAGCAGGATCGCGGCGACGTTCAGCATTTGCAGCGATTCCACGTAGCAGTTCGCGCTGATCATCAGCGTCGCGGGACTGAGCATGCACGCGCATGTCACCATCACGCACGCGTCGCCCGCCACTTGTCTCCTCACCAAGCGAGCGAGGACCATCAGACCCAGCAGCCAGCACACCCAAATCAACAGTCGCGGTGCAATCACGCATTCGAGCGGTGCCATCAACCAAAACAAGATTTCGCACAACGACGGAAATGCGGAATACGGAAGATCGGGGTAAAACGCTGGTCCTCCATCCGCCTGCCATCGCCGAGGCAGCACTCCGTGATAGACGAGTTCATCCCACCCTGCCGGGTAAGCCAACGCCGGACCAAGGGTGATACCTGCCGCCATCAACGCGAGCCATAGGCTTCGCGTCCATTGACGTGGGTCAACCGACGCGAAAGCCCCTTGCAACCATGCGAGCGTCGATGAAACGTCCCAATTCTTTCGCTCCGTCAAGGGCAGCAGACTGATCGCCGCGAGCAACCACAACTGTCGGCCTCCGACGAGCCATCCCACCTGCCCGCAGACTACGCCCGCGAGTGCCACCAAATTCAGTCCGACCACAATCCGCAACAGAACCAAGTCCAACGTGCGAACATTCCAAAGCCTCGCGAAAGACAAGAGCACCCCGCCTGCTCCACAGGCCGCCGTCAGCAGAAACGCGACGCTCAAAATGGCGAGCGGGACTGATCCGAGAGATTCAAACTCCATCGCCATCTCAACAGGTCCAGCCTCAGGTTTGCGACTTGTCGAATCGCCCGCCATTGGATCGGCTAGTCAATAAAAATGCCCGCTCGATTTCAAGCGGGCATTGGATTTTCTTCCGAATCAGGATTGGCGTCTATCACTGTGCCGAAACCGGTTCGTTTCCAGCCCTGGTCCCCAAGGCGCCCCACACTCCAT